>NZ_CEYNTP010000255.1:0-3792 GCF_982873095.1 Lentiprolixibacter sp.
TGATTATTCAGATATAAGCAATACCTTTATTTTTTGCCCCTATCCCCTATCAGTGAACAAGGTATCTCTAGGAGTTCTCATCACTATGTTTCTTCCTGCCCAGGCAATTTCACAGCAGGGGACAGAAACCTTTGAACAATCACAATTCTGGACCAGTATCAACAGCACCACCCGAATCAGCAAGCACTGGGGGATGATTGCTGATATACATCTGCGCCGAGACAACTTTATCAGTGATCCCAACTTCTATTTTCTTCGCCTGGGTGCCGCATATTGGTTAAATGACCAGATCTCTTTCGTGGGTGGAACAGCAGCCTTGTGGCGTGCCACGGAAACCGATGCAGGGAGGAAATACGCTCTCGAACGCAGGATCTACCAGCAGGCACTTTGGCGGGCCATTATAGGAAAGATCACCTTCCTGCAACGTGTAAGGGTGGAACAACGCTGGCAGGAAGTGTTAAACACGAACAGCGGCAACAAAGATCGCGTGCGCTTTTCAAGCCGTTTTCGCTTCCTGATCTCAGCTGCCGTGCAGGTATTCGAAGATCCCAGGCTGCCCAGGCCCGTCCTCTCCAATGAGATCCTGTTCCATGCGGGCAAGGAGATCATCTACAACACCTTTGACCAGAACCGATTGTTCCTTGGTTTTAACCAGCGTATCGAGAAAAACCTGATCGTAGATTATGGATACATGCTGGTGTACCAGCAGAGATATACCGGGAATCAATACGACCTCAACCATACGTTTCGCCTCTTTTTGTACTACTCTCCTGACTTCAGGAAAAAAACGGATAAGGATCTGCCCCACTATCCTGTTGGCGGGATTGAATAGGGTTTGCACAACCCTGGTTTGCATTGCCATCCAAGTGTTAAGGCTTCTTCTGAAAACCGCGGAAACATTCTTAAGAATTAATATGGGCTTTATGACAATAATCATAAAAAGGGCAGGCTGTGCTGCCCTAATTTTGACCTTGCAATTGTTGTTGGTAATTAGACCTCAATAACATCCCATTCAGGAGAAATGAGCAACTTTTTTTCATTGATCGTAAACGTTTTCCTGAAAATGCACCTGCTTGCTGCTACTGCCGCTTTCAGTCGTCCTAAATCACACCATTAACAATAGAAAGAAGCCCATGGAACTGATAAGTCATCACATTTTTAAGGAACACGATACAGGCATGCACCCTGAGAACAGAAAAAGGCTTGATGTGCTGGGAACACTACCGGATGCCAACCTGCCTTACGATGAATCGGTATTAAAAATCATCCATGGGGAGCAGTATATCAAAAAGGTCAAGGCATATTCAAAACAAGGCAAGTCGCTGGACGCGGACACCCACAGTTCACCCAAATCCTATGAGGCTGCCGTATATGCCGCTAATGCCACGATAAAGGCTTCTGAAGAGCAGGGATTTGCGCTAGTGCGGCCCCCCGGCCATCATGCCTATCCCAATCGGGCCAGTGGTTTCTGCCTGTTCAATAATGTTGCCATATCTGCCCGGCGACTGGCCAATCAAGGGAAAAAAGTATTGATCTTTGACTTTGACGGACACCTGGGTGACGGGACCTCAGCCATCTTCGATGACTCAGACGAGGTGATGTACTGGTCCATTCATCAGTTACCGGCCTTCCCGGGCCATGGATGGGTAGACGAAATTGGATCAGACAAAGGGAAAGGGTTTACCATTAATGTCCCGCTTCCCCCGGCATCAGGAGATGATATTTATTATGATGCCCTGAAATATACCCTCCCAGTCGCCCTGGAATTTAATCCGGATGTAGTAGCGGTTTCGGCCGGTTTTGATTCCCATAAATATGACCTGCTCCTTGACCTGCGCTATACCGTGGATGCCTTTTACAAAACCGGTAGCATCCTTGCCGATAATTTCAGTAATGTTTTTGCCACACTTGAAGGTGGGTATAACGTAGAGGAATTGCCCAAATGCATTCACAACTTTACAAATGGCATATCAGGCCAGCCAAAGAGATATACAGAACCAGCAAC
The DNA here is from genome assembly GCF_982873095.1 of Lentiprolixibacter sp. Lineage (NCBI taxonomy): Bacteria > Pseudomonadati > Bacteroidota > Flavobacteriia > Flavobacteriales > Flavobacteriaceae > Lentiprolixibacter > Lentiprolixibacter sp. The sequence goes on from NZ_CEYNTP010000255.1 coordinate 2,006, forward strand.
CGAATCGGATATTAAGATCTGGATGGAATACGAACTGAGGCTGGACAAGCTATTGTCCAATCTTTCCCCATATTGGTCGGTTTGACCTACCCTTGAACAAAAATTAATTTAAAACTATGAATCCATTAAACAGAATTTTTAACCCGCGGACTGTAGCCGTTATAGGAGCCTCCAATAAAGAAGGCAGTGTTGGATACGCATTGATCAGGAATATGATCGGTTCTGGATTCAAGGGGACCGTCTACCCCATTAACTATAAAAATAAAAGTATTTACGGCGTCAGAAGTTATGCAAAGCTCAGCGATACCCGAGATGAAATAGACTTGGCCATTATCGCAACCCCATCAGCCACAGTTCCCGAGCTGGTCAAAGAATGCGGGGAATACGGCGTTGGAGGTATAGTGATCATCTCTGCGGGATTTATGGAAGCCGGCGAAAGCGGTCAAAAAATGAGTGATACCATCCTGGCCTATGCCAAAAAATACAACATGAGGATCATTGGGCCCAACTGCCTGGGCTTCATTAAACCTTCCATTAAGTTGAATGCAAGTTTTGCCAACAAAATGGCCTTGCCGGGAAAGATCGCCTTTATCTCACAGAGCGGTGCGCTTTGTACGGCTATCCTCGACTGGTCTGTGGAACAAAATGTGGGGTTCAGCAACTTCGTTTCCATAGGCTCGATGGTGGATGTAGGTTTTCATGATCTGATAGACTATTTCGGAAGTGACCCACAAACCAGCAGCATTGTCATTTATATGGAATCCATTACCCATACCCGGAAGTTCATGAGCGCTGCCCGGGCCTTTGCCCGAACCAAACCCATTATCGTATTGAAAGCCGGGAAAAGTGATGCCGGGGCAAAGGTGGCGCTCTCTCATACAGGGACGCTCGCAGGAAATGATATCGCATTTGATGCGGCCTTTAAACGGGCAGGGATCATTCCGGTAAACACCATAGAGGAACTGTTCAATGCTGCTCAGGCGCTGGCGATGCAACCCAGGCCAAAGGGCAGAAGGCTGGCCATCATCACCAATGCCGGAGGTCCGGGCGTTCTGGCCACTGACCACCTCATTAAATTTGGGGGTGAGCTCGCACAACTATCCGATGCCACTATGGAAAAGCTTAACAGCGCGCTGCCGCCGGTATGGAGCCACGGAAATCCCATCGATATCCTGGGGGATGCAGACGCCCAGAGGTACAAGGATGCCACCGAAGCGGTTTTGCTTGATAAAGGGGTGGACGGGGTGCTGTTGGTCCTCACCCCGCAGGCCATGACCAAGTCAGACGAAATAGCGGCTGAAGTTGTTAAACTGGTGGATAAATACCCAAAACCAATACTCGCCTCCTGGATGGGGGAAAAGGATGTAGAAAGAGGACGGGAAATATTGGAGACCAACAATATACCTGTTTACAGGATCCCGGAGAACGCCGTAAATACCTTCATGTCTATGTACAGGTACACCCGGAACATAGAGGCATTGCATGAAACCCCCTCGACTATCCCGCACAGTTTTGATCCGGATACGGACAAAAACCATAAGCTGATCAAATCCATCATGGAGGAAAACCGCTACGTGCTCACCGAAGACGAGGCAAAAGAGGTCCTTACCAATTACGGGATTCCGGTAACCCGGCACGGATTGGCAAGTTCGGAGAAGGAAGTGGGTAAGTTATGTAAGAACATAGGGTATCCGGTAGTGATGAAGATCGCGAGTCAGGATATCACCCATAAGACAGACACCGGCGGCGTTGTGCTCAATATCAAAAATGAGAAGGAGGCTATTGAA
>NZ_CEYNTP010000256.1:0-3773 GCF_982873095.1 Lentiprolixibacter sp.
ATCTGATAAACGTGAGAACTACAGTAATTTTGTTCTTTTCCTGCTTTCTGGTGCTGGGTAGCAACCCGTCTAACCAGATGGTTGCCGTAAAGCGCTCGCTTACCCTGATGGGTAGCACCTTCGAAATTACTGTGGTAACTTCCAATGAAGATATTGGTTATGTGAATATTCAGGAAGCAATCGATGAAATCCGGCGGATCGAACGTATGATATCTTCCTGGGATCCGGAATCTGAAACCTCCCTGATCAACAAAAACGCCGGGGTACAACCCGTTCGTGTTAGCAAGGAACTTTTCCATTTGTTGGAACGTTGCATACAGATATCAGAAATCACCAACGGGGCGTTTGATATTACCTACGCCGCCCTGGACAAGGTGTGGCAGTACGATGGGAGTATGGAAACCCTCCCTGCTCCAGAAAAGGTCAGAAATGCCGTTCTCAAGGTAGGCTACCAAAACATCCGGCTAAATTCGGAGGAGTATACGGTGTACTTACCAGAAAGAGGGATGAAGATTGGTTTTGGTGCAATTGGCAAGGGCTACGCTGCAGATCGTGCTAAAGAGTTACTGCTCTCCAAGCAGGTAGGTTCCGGTTGCATCAATGCCGCCGGGGATATTACTGCCTGGGGGACAAAGGCCAGTGGAGAAAAGTGGCTGCTGGGCGTGGCCAACCCCCTTGGAAAAAACCGGATGTTTACCTGGGTACCCCTTATTGAATCCTCCGCCTCAATGAGCGGGAAATTTGACAAGTACACTACATTAAATGAGAAGCGGTATTCCCATCTGTTAAATCCTGACTCCGGATACCCGGTAACCCGGATGATACAGACCATAGTTTTTGGCAAGAGTGCCGAGCTCTGTGATGCGCTGGCTACGGCAATTCACGTCCTTGGGAAAGACAGGGGCCTGGCGCTGATCAATCAATTGGGAGACACCGAGGTGATCATTATCGACAATTTTGGGGAGCTTACCTCCAGTGAAGGCCTCAAAATGCTCAACCCATAGAATACGAGGTATCAGCTACTGCTGGCAAGCAATGGGATTCATAGCAAAGCCTTTCCTTTCGCTTTTAAAAATCGTAACTTCGCAAACTAAGCAGCAGGTCCATGCTAGATAAATTGAATATTGTTAAACAGCGCTTTGATGAGGTTTCTGACCTGATCATACAGCCGGATATCATTTCCGATCAGAAGCGGTATATCCAATTGAATAAGGAATACAAAGACCTTAAGGTAATTATGGATAAGCGCGACCGATATGTGGAGCTGACCAATAATATCAAAGAAGCTGAGGAAATCATTGCCGATGGCAGTGATGAGGAAATGCTGGAGATGGCGAAACTACAGCTGGATGAAGCCAAGGAAGCCCTGCCAGAATTGGAAGAGGAGATCAAGATCCTGCTCATTCCCAAAGACCCGGAGGACGCCAAAGATGTGGTCATGGAGATCCGTGCTGGTACCGGTGGAGATGAAGCCAGTATTTTTGCTGGGGACCTGTACAGAATGTATGTAAAGTATTGTGAATCAAAGGGTTGGAAAACCAATGTGATTGACCTAAGTGAAGGCACCAGCGGGGGCTTCAAGGAAATACATTTTGAGGTCAGCGGGGAAGACGTCTACGGTACCCTGAAGTTTGAGGCCGGGGTACACCGTGTACAACGCGTACCGCAAACTGAAACCCAGGGCAGGGTGCATACCAGCGCAGCTACAGTCATGGTACTGCCGGAAGCAGAGGATTTTGATGTGCAGATCGATCCCAAGGATGTTCGCATTGATTATTTCTGCTCTTCAGGGCCGGGCGGGCAGTCCGTGAACACTACCTATAGTGCCGTTCGGCTGACCCATATTCCTACCGGGATCGTAGCCCAGTGCCAGGACGAAAAGTCCCAGCATAAGAACAAAGACAAAGCTTTTAAGGTATTGCGTTCACGCCTCTATGACATGGAACTGGCCAAGAAACAGGAGGAGGATGCCGCAAAACGAAACTCTCAGGTTAGCAGCGGGGACCGGTCGGCTAAGATACGGACCTATAATTATCCACAGGGACGCGTAACGGATCACCGCATAGGCCTCACCCTGTATGACCTGCAAAATATCATAAACGGGGACCTTCAGCGTATTATTGATGAATTGATGCTGGTAGAAAACACGGAAAAACTGCGGGAAGCCTCAGAGATCTTCTAAGGGATTATATGGAAACAGCCTTTTTGGAACAACAAATACGCAAAAAGAAATCCTTTCTTTGTGTTGGTCTGGATACAGATTTGGAAAAAATCCCGCCACACCTGCTGTCCGAAGAGGATCCCATCTTTGCCTTCAACAAGGCGATCATCGATGCGACCCAGAAGTATGCTGTGGCATACAAGCCTAATATCGCCTTCTACGAAGCTTATGGCATACAGGGATGGCAAGCCCTTAAGAAAACGATTGACTACCTCAATGCCAACTATCCGGAAGTCTTCACAATAGCCGATGCCAAACGTGGCGACATAGGCAATACAGCAGCCCGCTATGCCCAGGCATTTTTCGAAGACCTGGATTTTGATGCCATTACGGTTGCCCCCTACATGGGGCATGATTCTGTGGAGCCCTTTCTGGATTTTGAAAATAAGCACACCATCTTGCTGGCCTTAACCTCCAATTCCGGGGCATTTGACTTTCAAACCAGGGACCTGGAAGGAAGGGAACTGTATAAACAGGTGTTGGAAACTTCCAAAGGGTATGCCCATGCCAACAGGCTTATGTACGTGGTGGGCGCCACGAAGGCGGAATACTTAAGGGAAATACGAAAAATAGTGCCTGACCATTTTCTCCTGGTACCCGGGGTAGGGGCACAGGGAGGTAGCCTTGCTGAGGTATGTGAAAATGGGATAAACAGCAGGGTAGGCCTGTTGGTAAATTCCTCAAGGGGGATTATCTATGCCTCAAAAGAAAAGGATTTTGCAGCTGCAGCACAGGCCAAAGCGGTGGAACTGCAAAGCGAAATGGCCAGCTATCTTTAGGCCAAAAATCCTCAGGACCTGCGGCCCTCCAAAATCCTTTTGATCTTCTGGGCTTTTGATTCAAAAAACGACTGTAGGGGTGTGCCGATGCTTTCAAATGCCCTTCGCTTAAAAACTTCGTACTGGTTAAGCAGGGAAATATTGGTGTGATTTTCCGGGGTATCTGAATTGACAGCACCTATTTTGCAAAACTGGCTCTTCATGGTCAATTCTTTTTATTTATAAATATACGTCTTTAACCGCCCTTTGGATGTTTATATCACAGTTATTTAACTAATAATCAAGCTTTTTGTCTAAAAATGATATCCTTGGCTGGTTTTTATTCAATGTTAAGGGGTAATCACAGAAAAAACTATCTTTATTGGAATAGTAAACTACCATATATGAAAACGTTCTCCTTATTCCTTTTATTTGGTTTCGGACTACTTTTTTTTGATGCTGCCAATGCTCAAAATCAGCAGTGTCCCTGCTGTACAGAAAAACACAAAGCCTTTGATTTTTGGATAGGGGAGTGGGTGGTATCCAACCCCAAAGACGCAATAGTGGGTTACAGTTCTATTGTCAAAATACAAGGAGGTTGTGCCTTACAGGAAAATTGGCGCAGTGACAAAACAGCATTTACGGGAACATCCTATAATTATTACAATCAGCAGGAGCAACGCTGGGAACAATTGTGGATAGATAATTCGGGGCGACAGTTAAAACTATATGGAAACCGGAAAGGGAACCAGATGGTCCTGAGTTCGGAACCCTTTACCCGGCCAGACGGTAAG
>NZ_CEYNTP010000257.1:0-3729 GCF_982873095.1 Lentiprolixibacter sp.
AATTGGTTCGGGTACAGATGAAAAAGAAAAAGGCCTTTCCTCAGGATGGGGAACTCCCAAAAATCTACCGCAAGGCTACTCAGAAGGATATCGACAAATGGCAGAAATCCCGGAATAAGGAGGAAGAGATCAAAAAGCGCTCCCGGGAAATGGCTATCCTGCTTAAACTGGAAATGAAAATCTCTGACGTAGAATTTCAGGGAGACGGTTCCAAAGCCACTTTTTATTACACAGCCGAGGAGCGTGTGGATTTTCGCCAGTTGATCAAGGATATGGCCAAGGCCTTCGGGATACGTATAGAAATGCGGCAGATCGGCTACCGTCAGGAAGCACAGCGCCTGGGCGGTATCGGTTCCTGTGGACGGGAACTATGTTGCTCCACCTGGCTAACGGACTTCAGGTCTGTCAGCACCGCAGCAGCCCGCTACCAGCAACTTTCACTCAACCCTCAAAAACTTGCAGGGCAGTGCGGAAAACTGAAATGCTGCCTGAACTACGAACTGGATGTTTATCTGGAGGCCCTCAAGGATTTTCCTTCCCAGGATGCGAAGATTTCCACTCAGAAAGGACTGGCCTTTTGCCAGAAGGCCGATATCTTCAAGGAAACCCTGTGGTTCTCCTATAAGGATGATCCGTCTAACTGGCACGCGCTGACCAAAGATCAGGTAAAGGAGATCCTGGCCAAAAACAGGAAGAAGGAAAAGATCGCAAGCCTTGAAGAATACGCAGCGGATAATATGAAAGATGATAGCCTGATCTTTGAGAATGCGGTGGGACAGGATAGCCTGACCCGTTTCGATCGTCCCAAGCGAAGAAAAAAACGAAGGAAAAAACGCAAACCGAATAACAAGAAAACCACTGCGAGAAATGCCTAGGATTTTAGTTTTTGGGATCATTTTGCTGTTGGGGTGTTCCTGTAACAATGCCCTGGTGTTCTCCGAATTCCAGTCGAACTCAGAGGGCTCCTGGTCCCGTGATGAAGCGAAGGAATTTACGTTTTCACAAAGCGATACAATATCCAGGTACAATCTGTTTATCAACATCAGGAATGACAACCGGTTCCCTTACAGCAACCTTTTTCTGATTACAGATCTGAAATTTCCTGACGGATCAATAATACGGGACACCCTGGAATATGAAATGGCACTGCCAGACGGAAAATGGCTGGGGAAGGGCTATGGCAGCCTTAAAGAGAACAAACTTTGGTACAAGGAAAACATCGTTTTTCCCGATTCGGGCGTATATACCTTACGGATTACCCACGCGATGAGACAAAACGGCGTTGTGGAAGGGGTAGATCTGCTGGAAGGCATCACAGATGTTGGATTTCAAATAGAATCGAGCGAGTAATTTATGGCTAAATCACAGCAAAGTAGTAAGAAGAAGCACCAACCCTCTTTTGGAAAGTACCTCAAGTGGTTTTGGGGACTTTTTTTCACCGGGGTCCTGGCCTTTTTCCTTTTATTCCTATTAGCTGCCTGGGGGGTGTTTGGAGAAATGCCCACCTTTGAACGCCTCGAAAATCCGCAGACCAACCTGGCTACAGAAATCCTGTCATCAGACGGGGAAACCCTTGGGAAATTTTACCTGGATGACAATCGCACGCCAGTTGACTATAAGGACCTGCCTGAAAATCTTATCAATGCCCTTGTGGCAACGGAAGATGCCCGTTACTATGAACATTCCGGGATAGATGCGCGAGGATTTCTCAGGGCCCTGGCCTACCTCGGACAAAAAGGAGGAGCCAGTACCATATCGCAACAACTGGCCCGACAATTATTTGTTGGGGTTCGATCTAAGAACACCTTTCAGGCCATCACACAAAAAATGAAGGAATGGGTGATCGCCACCCGCCTGGAGCGCAACTACACCAAGGAAGAGATCATAGCCATGTATATGAACATCTATGACTTCAACTATAATGCAGATGGGATCCGTTCAGCGGCAAAGATTTACTTCGGAAAGGAGCCCCACGATCTTAAGACAGAAGAATCTGCGGTCCTGGTGGGCATGTTAAAGAATTCCTCACTTTACAATCCATTGAGAAGACCGGAATTAGTCCTCAACAGGAGAAATACCGTACTCGCCCAGATGGCCAAGTACGAATATATCACAGAAGAGGAGAAGGATTCCCTTCAGGCCCTGAGGATGGATATCAATTTCAATCCGGAGTCGCACAGGGAAGGGTTGGCCCAATACTTCAGGCAATACCTACAGACGTTCTTAAAAAAATGGGTCAAAGAAAACCCAAAACCAATAAGTGAGGATGGGGGCGATACCTGGAATATTTATCTGGACGGCCTAAAAGTGTATACCACAATTGATTCCCGTATGCAGGCTAATGCAGAGGCGGCTGTGGCCGAGCACATGAAACGGTTGCAGGCCGAATTTTTCCACCAGAATACCCCGCAACGAAATCCAACCACACCTTTCATGGACCTGGAAACTGAGGAAATCGATCGCATCATGGAGCGGGCTATAAAGAATTCTGAAAGGTGGCGCAAAATGAAGGCTGCAGGGATATCAGAAAAGAAGATCCGTGCGTCTTTTAATGAAAAAGCGGAAATGACGGTGTTCGACTGGAATAGTGAGACCCAGGAAAAGGACACTATTATGACCCCGCTGGATTCGATCCGGTATTACAAGACCTTCTTAAGGGCATCCCTGATGTCTATGGAACCTCAGACCGGGCATGTAAAGGCGTATGTAGGTGGGATCAATTACAGGCATTTTCAGTATGATAATGTAATACAGGGGGCCCGGCAGGCAGGCTCTACATTTAAACCTTTTGTCTATGCGGCTGCCATTGATCAGCTGCGGTATTCTCCCTGTGATGAGCTTCCCGATAACCAGTATTGTATCGAAGCCAACAAGCATGGCAACCCGGAACCCTGGTGCCCCAAAAATTCCAATGGTAAATACTCAGGGGAAATGTACAGTCTGAAACGGGCACTGGCGAATTCTGTAAATACCGTTACGGCCCAGCTGATAGACCGGGTAGGGCCAAAACCGGTAGTATCTATCGTTAAAAACCTGGGACTCACCAGAGAAATTCCCGAGGTTCCTTCCATTGCACTGGGTACGCCAGACTTTAATGTCTATGAAATGGTGGGGGCATACGGGACCTTTGCCAACCAGGGGGTATACGTAAAACCCGTGATGGTCACCCGCATTGAAGACAAGAACGGGACCGTCTTGTATGAGTATACGCCAGAGACCAAGGATGTCCTGAGCAAAGAGGTGGCCTATGCCATGATTAACCTTATGGAGGGGGTCACTGAAGGTGGCTCGGGGACACGGCTGCGCCATAATACCCAGGCAGAAGAAACTGTCTACAAAGAAATCATTACGGGCTACCCCTATGAATTTACCAACCCGATTGCGGGGAAAACCGGGACTACCCAGAACCAAAGTGATGGCTGGTTTATGGGTATGGTACCCAACCTGGTCACCGGGGTTTGGGTCGGAGGTGAAGACCGGGCTACCCACTTTAAGTCGATCATCTACGGACAGGGAGCATCCATGGCCTTACCCATTTGGGGCCTGTATATGAAACAAAATTATGCCAATCCTGAGTTGGGGGTATCTGATGGAGAATTTCCTGCACCCGAAGAAATGACCATCAATACGGATTGTACCAAAGCGATCGACTCAATTATCAAGGTCAATGAGCTCGAAGACGATCTGGACGATCTGGAATTTTAAGGGGCAACCGGAGTTGATTTGGTC
>NZ_CEYNTP010000258.1:0-3705 GCF_982873095.1 Lentiprolixibacter sp.
AGGGAGGCCGTGGAATGCATTCGCCTGTATATGCAGCTTACCCCGTAAAGTAGTACGCCGAGATACGCCTATTTTTCCTAATTTTACAAAAACGACAAGGCTTGGAATTTCTCGATTTTCTCGATTTCAAAGTAACCGATGTAATTGACATAGTCCTTGTTGCCATCCTGCTTTATTACATCTACAAACTTGTACGGGGCACCGTAGCTATCAACATCTTCATCGGGATCGTTATTGTCTGGGGGTTCTGGAAACTTACCCAGTTGCTCGATATGAAGATGATCAGCAGTATGGTTGGCGGTTTTATGTCGGTCGGACTTATTGCCCTGATCATTGTTTTTCAACAGGAGATACGAAAGTTCCTGCTTATGATCGGATCTACCAACCTCGGCACCAAACGGAATCTGTCCAAACGCTTCAGGTTCCTCAGGCAGGAAGGGATGGCAGTAAAGACCGACCTAAAGGCCATTGTGAATGCCTGTGAAAAAATGGGAAAGACGCGAACCGGGGCCATACTGGTCCTTAAGAGAAACAATTCCCTCGATTTTGTCAAGTCCTCCGGAGATACCATGTTTGCCGAAGTAAACCAGCCCATAATACAAAGTATCTTTTTTAAGAACAGCCCCCTGCATGACGGGGCAGCAGTAATCGAAGACAATTTTATTACCGCCACCCGGGTCATCCTGCCCGTGTCTAATGAACGCTCTATCCCCCTGAGATTTGGCTTGCGTCACAGGGCTGCGGTAGGTATTACCGAACGGACGGACGCCATCGCCCTGGTTGTGAGTGAAGAGACCGGAAATATCTCCTACATAAAAAACGGGGAGTTCAAAATGTTCAAGGACCTTAAAGACCTGGAAGCGAAACTGAGGAAAGACCTTACATAAGATGAACTGCAAAAACTGTAAAGCTAATCTCCGAACAGATTTCAGGTATTGTCCTGTCTGCGGTGCTAAAATCATCTTCAAACGCATTACCTTCAGAGGGCTTTTTACGGATATTTTCGAACGCATATTAAACCTGGAGAATAACTTTTTCAGGACGATCGGCCACCTCACCGTCTGGCCGGAAAAGGTCATTACCGAGTATGTGGACGGGACAAGGAGAAAATACCTGAATCCCATCAATTATCTCACGCTCTCACTGGCACTTTCAGGAGTGCTGTTTTACTTCATGAAGAAGTATGCACTGGAAGAGATGGATTTTGATGTTTTTGGGATGGGCGTGAATCAGGAAGGTACCGCAAAACTCATGGAAGTTTCCATGGAGTACAACAATTTTGTATTTATTCTTTATATCCCGGTTATTGCCCTAGCCGGCTTCCTGTCCATAAACAGAAGAAAGTACAATGTACCCGAATATATCGTCACAGCGACCTACACTTTATCGCATTTCTCCATTCTGACATTCCCGGTGAGTTTGATAATGATTTTATTGAATCCCCGGGGATACATGGCTTTCTCTTTTATTTATATTGCTTTAATGGTGGGTTTTATCCTTTACATACTACTAAGGACACACCGCTATTCTGCCGGGGTAACTATTGCTCGTGGCTTACTTTTTATTATGCTATTCCTGATAGGCTACCTGGGAGTATCCATATTAATGCCGGTAATTTTTCTGCTAACGGGTGAAATTACCCTGCAAGATCTTTTACCCTCAAAACCTTAGGCCATCTCCTCGGCCATAAACTGGGCTTCATACAATTTGCTGTAGTAGCCACCTTTTTTCAGCAGGGCCTTATGGGTGCCTACTTCTACGATATGCCCGGCATCCATGACCAGGATCTTGTCGGCCTTTTTTACCGTGGCCAGCCTGTGGGCAATGATAATCGAGGTACGGTTCTCAGTTATCTTGTCTGTGGCTTTCTGGATCAGCTTTTCGGTGTAGGTGTCGACGGAAGAGGTAGCCTCATCGAGAATAAGGATACCCGGATTGGTCACGTAGGCTCGCAGGAAGGCAATAAGCTGCCGCTGTCCGCTGGACAACATGGAACCGCGTTCCTTAACATTGTACTGGTAGCCCCCCGGAAGGCTGCTGATGAACTCATGCACCCCTATTTGTTTTGCAGCCTCGGCGATCTCTTCTTCCGTCACTGCCTCGTCTCGAAGACTGATATTATTGGCAATGCTGTCGGCAAATAGGAAAACATCCTGGAGTACTACCGCAATGTTCCTTCGAAGGGAGGATAATTTGTAATCCCTTATGTGAAGACCATCCAGCAGGATATCACCTGAATTGATCTCGTAAAAACGGTTCAGAAGGTTGATAATAGTGGATTTACCGGCGCCCGTAGCCCCCACAATGGCTATGGTCTCCCCAGGCTGCACCTTGAAGGAGATCCCATGCAGTACTTCTTCGTCTTCCAGGTAGCCAAAACGGACATCCCGGAACTCTATGGCCCCTTGCATATGGTCGATTTCCTTTGTACCCCGGTCTTCAATATGGCTTGAGGTATCCAGAATTTTGAAGACCCGGTTGGCCGCGACCATCCCCATTTGAAGGGTGTTGAACTTATCTGCGATTTGCCTCAGCGGCCGGAACAACATTTCAATCAGCAGTATAAAGGCAAAAACAGTACCCATCTCTTCCTGGTTGAGTCCGGCCACGTTCTGTAAGCCACCATACCATACGATCAGTCCGATAGCAACTGAGGAGACGATTTCAGCCACTGGAAAAAAGAAGGAATTGTACCAGACCGTTTTTAGCCAGGCATCACGGTGCTTTTCATTGATCTCCCTGAATTTCCTGCTCTCAATTTCCTCCCGGGTAAACAACTGTACAATCTTCATCCCGGTGAGCCGTTCCTGCACAAAGGAGTTGAGGTTAGATACCTGGGCCCTCACCTCAATAAAGGCCTTCTTCATGGCTTGTTGAAAAAGGCGGGTGGCATAGAGGATGATCGGAAGCAGTGCAAATACGATTAGAGATAGTTTCCAATTCAGGTAAAGCATAACCCCCGCAGCCACTAACATCTTGAGTAAATCCGCAACGATTACGAAGAACCCCTGACTAAAGATCTCACCGATACGCTGCATATCGGCGACCGCACGGGTGACCAGGACCCCAACTGAGGAATTGTCATAGTACTTCATCCGGAAACCAATCATATGCCGGAAGAGTTTCATGCGGATATCTTTGATCACAGACTCCCCTACCCAGTTCGCATAGTAGTTAAAAAGCAACTGGGAGATGACCTGACCCAGAAGAACAATACCCATAGCGACAGTGAAATAGATGAGTTTTTCCGCATCTTTTTCAAGCAGGGCTTCGTCTACGATATTCTTCAGGAATATAGCCGAGAGAACGGCAAATACAGAAAGTAAAATGGCCGCCAGCGAAACCCCGAGGAAGGTAACACGGTAGGGCCGGGTATAGGCCAATACCCTTTTGAACAACCTGAAATCAAATGCCTTTCCCGTCTCCTTATCCATCCGCTTTGAGAATACTTTCCGGGTACTTCACCCGGACCAAATATAACCCTTTTGCAGGTACAGAAACGCCGGCCTCACTTCTATTCCTGCTTTTTATTATAGCTTTAACATCTTCCAGGCTGAGTTTACCTTTTCCCACATCCAGCAGTGTTCCCACAATGGCCCTTACCATATTGCGAAGGAAGCGGTCTGCGCTGATGGTAAACACCAGACGGTTGCCATTCCTGGTCCAATGTGCATGGCTGATCTGGCAAAGAAAGGTACGTACATC
>NZ_CEYNTP010000259.1:0-3695 GCF_982873095.1 Lentiprolixibacter sp.
AAACAAAGGTTGGGAGGTTTTTACAGATGCGGTGATAAAAAGGTTGTCCCAGGAGAAAAGGGGGCTGGTATTTTTATTGTGGGGTGGGTATGCTAAGAAGAAAACCGCCCTGATTGATCAATCAAAACACTATATCCTTACCAGTGGGCACCCCTCACCCCTAAGCGCCAATCGTGGTTTGTGGTTTGGCAATAAACACTTCAGTAAGACCAATGAAATTCTTGTCCAAAACGGGCAGGAGCCTATACAGTGGTAAGGATTTCGCCAGCTGTTATATTCTTGGATAATAAGTTTAGGTTTTTTAATGTATTTATCACATTATCAAGTGTTTCTGTTTTCAATTTCTCCTGACTCCATCGGGTTATGGAAAGCCATTCCCTGATATCTTCCAGTTGTTGTCCATAGCGATTGGCCAGTGTGCGATCTATACTGGGTATATTTCTAAATTCCAGTGTATAACGATTGATGGTCTCCAGAATCTGACCCAGGACTTCGTTATGTTTGTTGAGGAAGTCTTCCCGGACCGCAATGACAAAGCAGGGCCATGGAGTAGGGCAGTCCCCGAGCCTGCGAAATATACCTTTATCTACGATAGGTTTTGTGGTGAAGTGTTCCCAAAGGAAATAGTCCGCCCATCCGGATTGCAATGCCTTTACCGCTCCTTCCAGGGTATGGACCACCTCAAACCTCAGGTCCTCCGTGTCCCAGTTTTCTTCCCTTGCGTGCACATGGGCCATCAGGTGACTGCCGCTGCCATAACGGCTGATGGCTGCTTTTGCTCCTTCTAATTCGGAAACCTGTTGGAAAGGAGATTGGTGTGCTACATGAATACCCCAGAGCAGGGGTGAGGCAATGTATTCCTGTATGATCTTAACCTGGTTCCCTGTCGAGATGCTTTTAATGACACCTTCGGTAAGGATGATGGCTAAATCAGTGGCTCCACTTTCTAAAAGCTCACACATACGCCCTGTACCTTCCGGCACATCAAGCCAATCCAGGGCAATTCCATGTTCATAGAAAGCCCCTTCCTCGATGGCCATATGCCAGGGATAATTGAAGTGTTCAGGGACTCCCGCAATACGAACCTGAATCATGGGGCAACCAATTTTTCTAGTGTATAGGCGATCAGATGGTCAACCGCTTTAGCCGGATCCTCTGAGAACTCGCCTGTGGCGCGGTTGGCAAGAATACAATTCATGGAAGTGGCGCGGTGGCCGAGCAATTTCGCAAGCCCAAAGAGGGTAGAAGTTTCCATCTCCAGATTAGTGATCTTTAAGCCCTTATATTCAAAAGTGGCAAGTTTCTCAATAAAATCCTCATCTGCCCTTTGCAGGCGCAATTTTCTACCTTGTGGCCCATAAAAGCCCACTGCCGTACCGGTAAATCCGGGAATCACATTTGTTGAATCTAGGCGTTGGGTTAATTCTGAGTCTGATGCAACAACATAGGGTGCTATCTTAGCTTTTGACCATCGCATATGGCGGACAAAGGCCTCTTGGATTTCGGATTGTTGGATCGACTCGCTATTGTAGAAATGCAGGACGTTGTCAAAACCTAAGGCATAACGGCTGAGAACCATGGCATCAATGGGAATATCCGACCGAACACTGCCAGAGGTTCCAACACGAATAATGTTGAGCTGGGTTAACTTTTGCCGTACTGTTTTGGTCTTGAAGTCGATATTTACCAGGGCGTCCAATTCATTCAGTACAATATCGATATTGTCGGTCCCTATTCCAGTGGAAACCACGGATATTCGCTTGCCATTTAACCAGCCGGTATGTGTTACGAACTCCCTGCGTGACTTCTTAACATCAATCTTATCAAAATGCCTTGATACGCGGGGTACGCGGTTTTGGTCCCCAACCACGATCACGGTATCTGCCAGGTCTTCCGGTAATAGATTAAGATGGTAAATGCTCTGATCAGCATTGAGAATGAGCTCAGAAGCCTGTATCGGCATATTACAGTTTTAAAATGCGATCAGATGCGGTGTTGTACAGATAATTATATTTTAATGCCCCACCAAGGTAGATGGATTCATCCCGTAATTCGGAATAATAACTGGTATTCCCTGCCAGTATGTCCTTGCCCTTTTTGGATAATCTAACCGGGTTAAAGCCTGTAAATAAGGGTTTCAGGTTGGTGATCACCCGCTGAAACTGTGTGTCTCCAAAGCCGTAATAACCCTGGTTGCGTAGAATAGCGCCAAGAAGTGCTTTTTTAGAAGAAGGTTTGTCGGAGAGGGAAAGTTCCAGAATCCTGTTCTCTATTTCATTCAGACCATTTTTAATTGTCGGGAATCGCTTAAGGTGGGTTTTAATGGCATCAGACAAATACGCATACTGGTAATTGTCAAAATCGATCAGGTTCTCCAGCCGTATCGGATTATCACTGCAATACAGCTGCCATACATAGTCGGCATACTCAATGTCATTCTGGGAAAGGTGGATGCGGTTCTTGTAGAGCTCTAGCAGTTGTTCGTCATTCAGTTCGTTTAAGGCATACAGCTTGTCCGTATCATCTTCCTTTCCACTGCAGACCAATGAAATGTCCGCATAGCGGCGGTGCGTTTTTAACCAGCTGATCACGGCCAGCATATTGATCTGGCAAAACAAGTCATATTCAAACCAGAGGATGATCTGATCCTGTTGTTTATGATTGCAGAGGGAGCGATATTCCTTCAGGGTTTTCTCAACAAACCAGGATTTGCTGACATTATAATGTTTATGGAGAAAATCAAAACGGGTCTTCCAGAACGATTCACTTCCAACATTCGTTTCTGTCTTTCCCTCGCATAGCATTTCCCTCCAGGTAATGATGTCTCCTTTGAGATTTAGGGTCTTTAACCTTTGGGTAAAACTATCACCGTTCGTAATGTGAAGCTGGGAACTCATTATTGGCGCGTTGTTTAGGTTATAACGTCTAAAAGTAACGTTTTATCGAAAAAAACCAAAATAATAAACATAGAATATTGGACAAGAATTCCTCTTTTTCGATTCTAAATGTGTATGTATTCCTTTGATTTTCAACAATTATCAACCACCAACACGCTTGGTGCGAAAACCTAGACCCTCGAGAATGTCCATGATCTTATCCCGGTTGTTTCCCTGTAGAATAATCTGATCATTTTTAAACGAGCCTCCTACCTGCAGTTCAGATTGCAGGAGTTTAGTAAGTTTTTTAAAATCTTGAGCGGCTCCCGTATATCCCTGCAGTACAGTAACCGGTTTTCCTTTTCGCTTTTCGAACTTGCAGAGTATGGGTGCTTCCTGTAGCCAGAGATCAGGAACCGACTCCTCTTCCGGAGTGGATTCTTCCGGCTTATGGTCAGGAAACAATTCCCGTAACTGGTCACCTAAATCCATTCTTAGTTTTTTATCAATCCGAGTTCAATCAGGCGTTCGTGTAAATATGCCCCGGCAGTTGTATCCGGAAAACCTTTGGGATGGTCGGCATCTACACAATTCTCAAGGCAGTTAAGAGGCATCTCACTTACAGGGTGCATAAAGAATGGTATAGAATACCGTGATGAGCCCCAGAGCTCCCGCGGGGGGTTCACTACCTGATGGATGGTGGACTTCAGGCGGTTGTTGGACAGACGTGACAACATGTCCCCCACGTTGATCATGAGTTCATCGGGTTTTGCGATGGCATCGATCCATTCCCCTTCGTGGTTTTGCACCTGCAATCCC
>NZ_CEYNTP010000260.1:0-3677 GCF_982873095.1 Lentiprolixibacter sp.
GGCCATGTTTTTTGCTTGATCTTCTTGTTCGCCAGAAACAGCAGGGGGTGGTAGGCATCCTTGAGGTACAGGCGTTGTTCCTCGTTTATTTCAGGCAGGATAGCATGGATATCTTTCGCATATTTGGCCTTTGCGGCCGTAAGGTCAATTTGGGCTAAAAACTCCTGATAGCTCCCTAAAAGCTCCCGGTAGGGACGTACAATATCTGTCAGTTCTTTCAGTATCCGCTGTATTTCTTCCCGTTCCTCAAACTCGAGGTTGTTCAGCTCACGGCTGTACTTCAGGGCAGCCTCTGGTTCAATATAGACGATACTACCCGTCTTAGAATTGCCCATGACCGTGCCCCTGACCTTTCTTCGATACATGGCCTTAACTGCGAGGACCCGACGATTTTCGACCACAGATTCACGGATGTCATCCAGGAACTCAGAGGCGTGATACCGGTTGAGTGCGGCGTTAAAACTTTGGTTGATCTTACCCCTAACCTGATTCATTTCCCTTCGGATCCTGAACAGGGCTTCGGAAGCCCGGTCTTTTATTTCTCCGAAGCGGTCGATGACACGGTTAATGTCTTCCGTTATTTCCGGATGTTCTTCTAGCAGCTCAGCAGATTGATGCAAGAGGGGATAATATTCCTTGAATTTTTTATAGAATCGTTTGTGTGTAAATACCGTCTGGCAGATACCCGATATCTTACGAAAACCTTCAACATCGAGAAGTGTGTTCTCTATACCCAGCAACTGCAATTCCGGATTAATGGAATCAAAACCGTGATTGGGAATCCGGTTTTCGTTGCTGAAAGAGGACAGGTATTCCGAAGTCTTTCCCAGGGCGTGTAGCAGTTCATCCCGATCTTCTATAGTGCTGATATGCAACACACTTTCCTTTCCCGGTTCCGTGTTACAATAGGCGGCTACCTGTTGTAAAACCGTCGGAAATTCAAGATCCTGTAATGTCTTTTTTAGAATGCCGCTCATGATATTTTTACTGCTGCGCAAAGGTAGTCATTCGCTCGGAGACCTAAAACCGTAGTCATGTGCGCAGAAATAGTGGTTGGTCGTCACCTTTACCTCACTCACACAATAATGCTGATACCACTGAGAATTTTACTGATTTAGGGCAATAAACGGGCCGTATAGGTGTTTTCTAGTAGGGAACCTCAGCTTGAAAATGGGAAGTAGCTTGTTATTTAAAATACGACCCATGAAAAGACTTCACACTCTGTTTTTTGGATGTATACTGGCCAGTTTGATGATTGGTTGTAGTGCCACAAACCGGCTAACGATGGGGATAACCGAGCCTGCTGCAGTGGTGCTTTCCCCGGAGGCTAATAAGGTTGGGATTATCAACCGTAGCCTTCCCTCAGAAAAAAATAAGAGCATAGATCAAATTGATCAGATCTTGTCTGCTGAAGGGCGTCTGCTCGATAAAGAAGGTGCCCAGGCAGCGGTAGAAGCCTTATCTGTTGCGTTAGGACGAAACGATAATTTTGATGAAATCAAGATCATTTCTGATGAAAAGTCAAAGAAAGGACTAAGCGTTTTACCGGCCACATTATCCTGGGATGAAGTGGAGCGGATCTGCCGTGAACATGAGGTGGACGTAATTTTTTCTTTGGCCCTTTATGATACGGATACCCGGGTGTCTTACAACATGACTACCCTTCCGCTCCCCAATGAGTTGGGTATCAAAGTAAATGTACCTGCGCACGAATTGCACCTGAATACCTTGATCAAAAACGGTTGGAGGATCTACGATCTAAAGGAGCAGCGGCTGGCAGATGAATTTCTTTGCGAAGGACAGGTACAGGCCTCGGGAAAGGGATTGAACCCCGTGAAGGCCTATGAAGCCATTCTCAACAGAAAGGAAGCCGTATTGGAAAGTAGCATGAACCTCGGTGAAAACTACAGCAGTCGTTTATTGCCCCTCAGAAGGCGCATCGCCAGGAACTATTTTGTCCGGGGGAGCGTTAATTTCAAAATTGCGAGGAGAAGGGCACAGGTGGGTGACTGGGACGGCGCGGCTGAATTATGGGCCATGGAAGTCAGCCACCCCAAACCAAAGATCGCCGGAAGGGCCTGCTACAATATGGCTATTATTAACGAAATAAATGGCGATATCCAGGCAGCAATGGAATGGGCTTCAAGATCCTATGCGGATTACGGAAACAATCTCGCGCTCCGTTACCTCAATTCCCTTCGGTTTCGCCAGCGACAGGACGAGCTGCTCAGAGAACAACTCAATACCCGTTAATCTAAAAGATGTTGGGCAAAACACCCAGTGCTATGCAAAAGCCAATCTCTTCCTTGTTTCTTTGTGCCCTAATGTTATTACTGCTGGGCGGTTGCCGAAATACCAAGGACCTGGCCTTTGGAATTGTTGAGCCCGCTCCTGTTAAACTTCCGCATGCGATGAAAAGGATTGGCGTGGTAAAGAGTATACACCTCTCGGATAAAAAACAGCAACCCGTACAAAAGATAGATGATCTGATTTCAAGGGACGACGACTTTCTTGCCAAAAAAGGCATGGAGGCCGCCCTCGATGGTTTGTTGAAGCAGTTGTTGCAGGACCCCAGATTTGATACGATCATCAAACTATCAGAAGGAGGAGAATTAATTCAGACGGAAGAGGGAAAGGTAACCCAAAGTTCCTGGCAGGCCATACGAATGTTCTGTGAACGCTATGGACTGGATGCGGTCTTTTCCCTGGACTTTTACAATGCGAATACAGAAGTTACCTTAAAAAGGACGAAGATCTATCAGCGTGATCTGATGAGGGAGGCTGTAGCCGAAAAAGGACATCAGCTAACCCTGGAAACCCTGATAGAAAATGGGTGGAGGATCTATGACCCTTTCCAGGAGGAGGTGCTGGATGAATTCACCTACAAGGAACAGCTAACAACCAATGCTGTAGCCCTTAGTCCCCTTGGGGCCTATCGGAATATTGGCAGCAGGCACGATTCATTAATGCTAAAAAGCAGGAACTCAGGCAGCGCATACGGTTCCCGCCTGCAACCCTATGAAACCACAATTTATCGCAGCTATTTCACAAAAGGCACCGAAGGTTTTATAGCCGCACAGCACAAGGTGGAAGAAAAGGACTGGGAAGGGGCGATTACCATATGGAAAAAGGAGCTTGACGGCGATAAAAACAAGCTAAAAGCTATGGCCTGCCATAATTTGGCTGTAGTACATGAGGTAATGGAGAACCTGGAAGAAGCATTGGTCTGGGCCGTAAAAGCTTCGGAATACCACAATAGCAAAGAAACAATGGACTACATCACCGAACTTGAGCGCAGGATCTCCCAAAGGCAACTTGTTCAGGAAGAACTACTACTGTCCGGGCGATAAATTCTAGAGGGGCCTTATTTTCGCCTGTCTTTGTACCCTAAAACGAATGGTTTATTTTTGCTTTAAAGAGCCGAGACAGCCATATCCATGAACGTGAATATCCATGCCAGCTGGAATGCACAGATGCAAACCGAATTCACCAAGCCTTACTTTGGGCAACTGGTAGCCTTTGTAAAGAATGAGTATTCCAGGACCACCTGCTATCCCAGGGGAAAAGATATTTTTGCCGCTTTTGATCACAGCCCCTTTGAAAATACCAAAGTAGTTATAATCGGTCAGGATCCCTACCATGGATACGGTCAGGCGAATGGGTTGTGTTTTTCGGTT
>NZ_CEYNTP010000261.1:0-3643 GCF_982873095.1 Lentiprolixibacter sp.
GAGTTCGCACGGCATCTCCTGGCAGCCTCAGTCATGGCGGCACCCGGGGCAATAGTGGTTTCGAAAATGCTCTATCCCCAGACCGAAGCCATCAACAAAGAGATTCAGATTACTCAGGATAAGATCGGCACCAACCTGCTCGACGCCATTGCCAATGGTACTACAGAGGGCCTGAAACTGGCGGTCAACGTAGCCGCTATGCTACTTGTGTTTATCGCCTTTATCGCCATGATCAATGGCATCCTGGGCTGGGTAGGGGATTTCACCTCACTTAACGACTGGATTGCAGCCAACAGTACCTATGAGCAGTTTTCTCTTGAAGCCATCCTCGGAGTGATTTTTGCCCCCCTGATGTGGTTGATCGGGGTAAACACTGAAGATATCATGTTAATGGGGCAATTGCTGGGGATAAAACTTGCCGCCAGCGAATTTGTGGGGTACATCCAGCTGGCCGAGCTAAAAAACCTGGCCGCTGCCCCCCATTTCGGCTTTAATAAATCCGTGATCATGGCCACTTATATGCTCTGTGGGTTTGCCAATTTTGCCTCGATAGGTATTCAGATAGGCGGCATCGGATCACTAGCCCCGGGCCAGCGCAAAACCTTATCTGAATTCGGGATGAAAGCCGTCCTTGGAGGTACCCTTGCCTCTCTTCTCTCGGCTACTATAGCAGGAATGATTTTAGGCTGAGAGATCACGAGCAGAAAAGAAAATATCTACATCTAAATGGACTTTAGTCGCCTTCCTAAAATTGAACTCCACCTCCATTTGGATTGCTCATTGAGTTACGAGGTTGCCAGAAGCATACAGCCCAACCTAAGCTATGAAAAGTACAGGTCCAGTTTCGTGGCCCCGCCAAAGTGCACAGACCTCGCCGACTATTTAAGCAGGGCAGTGAAGGGGTTTGAACTTATGCAAACGAGGGAACAATTGCAACTGGTAACCCTTGATCTCTTCAGGCAGCTTAAGGCAGACCATGTTATTTATGCAGAAATCCGTTTTGCCCCTTTATTGCACACTATGAAGGGTCTGAGTCCGGAAGAGGTGATAGCGGTGGTCATGGAGGCCTGCCAGGAAGGGATGGCGGCCCATCAGGTAGAAGCCAGGATCATCCTCTGCACCCTGAGGCGTTTTAATGAAGCGCAAAGTCTGAAGACTGCCCAGCTGGTTTCAAAATTCAAGGATACGCTGGTAGTGGGCCTGGATATCGCGGGTGATGAGGCGGGTTACCCCATAGATGCGCACCAAAAGGCATTTGATTACGCCCGGGAGAAGGGCATCAAGTGTACCGCTCATGCAGGAGAAGCATGCGGGGCCCACAGTGTTTGGGAAACCATCAGGAATTTCCACCCCCTTCGCATAGGGCACGGGGTTAGGAGTATTGAAGATGAAAGCCTGCTGAAATTTATTCGCGAAAAAGAGCTGCATCTTGAGGTGTGCCCCACCAGTAATATTCAGGTTGATGTATTTGATGCCATTGCTGACCATCCGGTGGATAAACTGTATATGGATGGGCATTCCCTGAGCATCAATACCGATGCCCGAACCATTTCAGACACTAACCTGGAAAACGAATACAAAAAACTGGAGGCTGTATTTGGCTGGTCGAAAGAACACTTCAAAAAATGTAACCTGGAAGCCATAAAACACGCTTTTGCTGATGAAGCCACCAAGGGGCGTATCCGTTCCCTTTTGCTTGAAGCCTACGGAGCGTAATGGGCACAGGTTGATAATCCTGTGGATAACTGCCCCGGGCTTTTTTTTGAAGCTAGACCTGAATTTGTACTTTTGAAACTACCGTCGAAATTTTGCTTAAAGGCAGTATTCCATAAACAGAAAAACGGATGAAACAATACCACGACTTGCTCAAACATGTACTGGAAAACGGGTGCAAGAAGTCTGACCGTACGGGAACAGGCACATTAAGTGTTTTTGGTTACCAGATGCGGTTTGACCTGCAGGAAGGGTTCCCCCTGGTTACGACCAAAAAGTTGCACCTGAAATCCATTATACATGAATTGCTCTGGTTCCTGAAAGGCGACACCAACATTGCCTATCTGCAGGAGAATGGCGTTCGCATTTGGAATGAATGGGCCAATGAAGCGGGTGATCTGGGGCCGGTTTACGGGTATCAGTGGCGGAACTGGAATGGGGATGGTATCGACCAGATCGAACAACTTATCCACAACATCAAAACCAACCCGGACAGCAGGCGGCTGATGGTAACTGCATGGAACCCGAGCGTTTTACCGGATACCTCCAAGTCCTTTGCAGAAAATGTTGCCCAGGGTAAAGCGGCACTCCCCCCCTGCCATGCTTTTTTTCAGTTTTACGTGGCAGACGGGAAACTGAGTTGCCAGCTGTATCAGCGCAGTGCCGATATCTTCCTGGGAGTTCCGTTTAATATTGCCTCCTATGCCTTATTTACGCTTATGGTTGCGCAGGTAACCGGACTGGAACCCGGGGAATTTATCCACACCTTTGGAGATGCCCATATTTACAGCAACCATATGGAGCAAATTGAACTTCAACTCAGCCGGGAGCCCAGGCCACTCCCTCAGATGGTACTCAATCCGGAAGTCAGGGACATTTTTGGATTTAAATTCGAAGACTTCACCCTGCTTAATTATGACCCCCATCCGCATATCAAGGGAGTAGTCGCAGTTTAGATCGCTACCTTTATGATTAAATCATGTTTCTTTGCAATTGCGCTCTTCATTGGGATAGGTCTCAGCGCTCAGGAATCTGAGGTTTTTAAATTCCCCACTGAAGCTGAGCTGATTACGGCAATTTCATGTTCGCAGGAGCAAGATCAAAATGCCTGTACAAACAGTTTGATCGAATCCCGAATCAAATCCATCCTTGAAAAATATCAAAGGAAGATTAAGCGTGATACCTTAAAATTTTCTGTTGAACTCTCGGTAAATCCCAATGGAGAAATTAAAAAGAAGCGGTTCTTTTTTGCGCTTAAAAATGATGCTGTAAAGAAGAAGATTAATGAACTCCTTGATAATGCTTTGTCTCAGGAATCATTTCATGTGACTCATTACAACGATGGCATATATCCTTCTTCTCATAAATTCAATTACCGATTCCTTCTCCAGAGTAAAAGCAAAGCAATAAAGTCTCTTCCGGTTGCTGAAACCTACTCAGGTGGCATTGTTCAACTCATCCCCTTGTTCCCCAACAGTCCGCGACGGGGTGATGAACTTGACCGTCAGGGGTTTCAGGAGAATATGCAAAACCATATTAGGAAGCATTTCAGATATCCTGCGAAAGCCCTGGAAAGAGGGATTCAGGGTGTTGTTTATATGATATTTACTATTGATAAAAGGGGCAGAGTTACCAACCTTAAGATGCAAAGTCCCCATCCCGTACTCAGTACAGAAGCGAAAAGGATAATATCACTACTGCCAGTTTTTCAGCCGGGAATCCAGGACGGAAAATTAGCTGAAGTACCTTATTCCATTCCTATCTCATTTCGTCTTTATTAGGCCCTGCAAGCCGCAGGCCCTTTTATTGCCACCAACATTTCAGTTTATAGAGACCAGTTGACTATATTCTTCCGGAAGGATTATCAAATGATGTACAATAAAAAAACCGGAACATGCAGATGTCCCGGTTTCTTTTTAAGCTTTGATGA
>NZ_CEYNTP010000262.1:0-3567 GCF_982873095.1 Lentiprolixibacter sp.
CGCAAATGAGGAGCGACTTATCGATGCGGGTCTGTGAGGTTTTGTAACGGCGGATCGCGTAGATGAGGCCGCGTATCTTCCCTTCGGTCAGGGTTTCGAATACCCTAAGGGCTTCCGGATCGCTCTCCAGTACTGCCTGCAGTTCCTCCGGCATTTCTACCCCGTATTTGGTGGTATCCTCAAAGAACTGAAGTGTAAAATAGTCGTTGGGGTACACCCCCAGGGCCTTCTGGTTGTCTTTTCCGAACATCAGGTAATGGCCGCCTCCCCTTTTCTGCAGGGCCCCGTGAAACGTAATGGCTTCCTTTTCGAAGCGTGCCACGATACGGACGCGCTTATGCCCTTTTTCGAGAAAGGGGGCTACGATTTCCTCAGGCAGTGCGATGCTGTGCATGCCGCTGATGCAGACTTCAAACTCCGGGCTTTGCATCAGGTAAGGAGTTTGGTAATTACCTGGGTCTCGCTGTGCAATGTGCGGTGCACCGGACAACGGTCGGCAATTTCCATCAGCCGCTGCCGTTGCTTTTCATCCAGTTCACCACTGAGCCGGATCTCCCGATGGAAAGTGTCGATCCTGGCCTTGTCAGAATCACAATTCGCACAATCTTCGGCGTGAGTTTTGCTGTATGAGGTATGGACCTCCACATTTTGCAGGTCCCAGCCCTTCCGTTTGGCGTACATCTGCAGGGTCATCACCGTACAGGCCGAAAGCCCGGCGGATACCAGCTCATACGGGGAGGGACCAAAGTTGTTTCCTCCGAAATCCACCGGTTCATCTGCTGTGAAATAATGGTCGCCAATCTTCATGTCCGTGGTAAAACCGGCATCCCCGTCCAGGCTGGCCACCACCTGGTGCTTGCTTTTGAGGGTTGTTTTTTCCGGAAGGGGTACATAACGGCTGGCCCATGCAGCGATTACATGTCCTGCATAATGTGAATCTTCCGACCGGCTCATCAGGTGGTTCGCCCCATCCAGGGTCACAAAACTCTTGGGGTGGTGGGCAGCGTGGTAGATTTCCTCTGCATTCTTTATTTCTACGATGCTGTCCTGGGGGGAGTGCAGGATAAGCAGTGCTTTCCGCAAATTGCGAGCAACCTTGGGCAGGGTATGGGCCTCCAGGTCGTCCAGGAATTGCTTTTTAATGGTAAAGGGCCGTCCACCGACCTTAACCCTCGCTGAACCGGTTTCCTTGATTTCCTCCAGGCGGCTGTCCAACAAGTGGGTCACATGCTGGGGATCTGATGGCGCCCCTATAGTGGCCACGGCACGCACCCCCTCCAGCTGGGCTGCTGCGAAGATCACGGCGGCTCCGCCCAGGGAATGCCCTACGAGCAGGGCGGGTGCCTGCTGCTCGGCTTCCAGATAGTGGGCTGCAGCGACCAGGTCTTCTACATTCCCGGAAAAGTTGGTATCTGCAAAATCCCCTTCGCTTTCCCCCAGCCCCGTAAAATCAAAGCGCAGCACGCCAAACCCCTTTTGGGCAAGGGCCTTGCTGATGTTGCGAACGGCGGCCAAATTCTTGTTGCAGGTAAAGCAGTGCGCAAAAAGGGCAAAGTTGTGGGGGAGCTGATCGGCAGGGAGTTCCAGCCAGCCCACCAGTTCCTGCCCGTCCGAGTTTTGAAAAGTGACCTTTTGTGCTTTCATGTTAGGTCGTTGATAGTTGTTGGTTGTTCGTTGATGGTTGTCGGTTAATCGTTAGTCGTTGTTGGTTTTCTTTTTAAATACTCCCCTCAGGTCCGGGTTGTAAAAGACGGCAAACTGCAGTCGGTCAAAATTGATGTTGTTAAAATGGTTTTTCAGGTAACCCACTTGCACGCTGCTGTTTTCGGTAAGTCGAATACCCACTGCCCCGTACAAACGGTTCTGCCCGAAGATCTCGTCCTGCAGGTTGAGGAAGACCTCGTCGTAAAAGTTCAGGAAAAAGGTATCTGTGAGGGGCAGGGTAAGCTGCAGGCGGTAACGGGCACGGTGCTGGGTTTCGGTGCCCCGTATCGGGCCAAAATCCAGAAAACGCTGTTCCAGGCGGTAGCGGTGCTCGATCCTGAATTCCCAGACCGTGTTGTAAAGCAGTGCTTGCTGGAAGATGCGGTGCTCCAGGATCTCATCATTGATCCCGCTGATATCAGTAAAGCTGGGATCCGTGTCTATGTAGGCGTAGCCAAGGGTAACGATCGCATCATCGTTAATGTGGTAGTTGGCCCCGGTACGCAGCAGCAGCTGGTTGAAATTACTGCTGGTCTCATAGTAGCGGAACTGTGCCTCGGTGTGGATGCTCCATTTTTCCGAGACCCGGTTCATCCCAAAATACATGTACCAGGCCCCCCAGTCATCTTCCCCGGTTTCCTGGGCGTTTAAGCCCATAGCGGTCAGCAGCAGGGCTATAATCCAGATGTTCTTCATATCGGTTGTCTTTGGCTGTTAATTTAATCAAACTAAAAACAAAAAGGCCCCTTACAGGGCCCCTTTATTTTATCCTTGTCCCGCACTATCAGGAGCTGGTTTCCAGTTCCAGGGACTGCCCGTCTTCAATGGGAGTTCCCGGATCTTTCTTCAAATACACCTCCAGGAATTCCAGCACTTTGCTGTAGGCTTCGATCTGGTTTTCCTTTTTCACGAAACCGTGCCCTTCGTCTTCAAACAGCACATATTCCACAGGCACGCCATTGGCACGCACTCCGGCAACGATCTCATCAGACTCCACCTGCAGTACACGGGGGTCCTGGGAGCCCTGCAGTACGATCAAGGGCTTGGTCACCTTGTCTGTATGGAAGAGGGGGGAGATGGCCCTCAGACGCACCGAATCGGCGCTGTAGGGGTCCCCGAGCTCTTTGTAAAGCGCGTCCTTGAAAGAAGCCCACCAGGGCGGGATGCTTTTCAGGGTACGGATCCAGTTGGTTACCCCAAAGAGGTTCACCCCAACTGCAAATTCTTCCGGGGTGTAAGTCAGGGCGGCCATGGTCATATAGCCTCCATAGGAGCCTCCTATGATCCCAATCTTCTCCGGGTCGATCTCGGGTTGCTGTGCCAGCCAGTTCTTGCCTTCCACACAATCCTTCAGGTCCTTGTCACCGTGGTTCAGGTCGTCCATCTGGTAAAAGGTCTTCCCATAGCCACTGCTCCCCCTGTTGTTAACGGCCAGTACGGCGTAGCCATGGTTGACCAGGTACTGGATCAGGGAACTGAAATTCTGACGGCTTTGCCCGCCGGGCCCGCCGTGTACCCATACCAGGGCAGGAACCTTGTTCTCTTCCGAAGCCTGGTGGGGCTTGTAGTAAATGGCCGGGATCTCCAGCCCGTCAAAGGAAGGGTAGCGCACCACCTCTGCCGTTACCAGGTGCTCCTGGGTGATCTCCGGGTTCAGCACATCCGTGATCTTGTTCAGTGCTTTGGATTCCAGGTCATAGACATAGAGGTTGGAAGGGGTATGGGACCCACCAGCATAAAAGCGCATCATGCTTTCATCCCGGGAAAAGCCCACATTGGTGATGCTGGCATTTTCAATTTCGGGCAGTGCAATGTTTTCCCCGCTGGCCACGTCCAATACTTCAATCACATTTTTGGCGTCTT
>NZ_CEYNTP010000263.1:0-3565 GCF_982873095.1 Lentiprolixibacter sp.
GTCTTCATGGTGTGGGCTTCGATGAAGGCCTGCCCCTTGTCTGATACTACCTGTGTGGTATTCCAGAACTGGTCGTCCCAGTTGCTGTCTTCATTTTTGATGCCACTGTCCAGATAGGGTTGAAACCGCACTTCGGCATCTTTATTAAGGAGCGTGATCTGATAGCGAATGACTCCAAGCTCATCCTGTACAAGGCTTAAAAAGCGGGTAACCCGGACGGCTACCTTAAGGCCATTGGGAAGTGTTGCTTCAAAACTCCTGAGATAGCAGCCTTCTTTCATATTCAGTTCACGTCGGAAATTATCCACAGAGGTACAGGTATTCAGGTCAAGGGGTTCCCCGTTGATCTCTACATCAATGCCAATCCAACTGGGGGCATTGAGGACTTTGGCAAAATATTCCGGGTAGCCATTCTTCCACCAGCCTACACGCGTCTTATCCGGATAGTACACCCCTGCTATGTAGCTGCCCTGGAAGGTGGGCCCTGTATACCGTTCTTCGAAATTGGCCCGCTGGCCCATGGCCCCATTGCCCAGGCTGAATAAACTTTCAGAGGACTTTACCAATTCCGGGTTAAATCCTTCTTCAATGATCGACCAACTATCTGGTATGATATATTCCTGATTCATTATTGAAATACTAGTTGTTTAATAAAATCAATGTCAATTTCTGTAAAATCTTTAAATACATAACGGGCCCTGGATAAGACCTCGGGATCACCTATCCCAACACTTACCATATTGGCTGTATTGGCGGCATCAATTCCTGCAACGGCATCTTCGAACACCACACAATGTTCCGGCGGCATCCCGATATCGTGTGCGGCGATCAGAAAAACTTCCGGGTCCGGTTTTGCCCGGGTCACCTTATTACCGTCTACAATCGTATCAAAATAAGAAAGTAAATCCACTTTTTTGAGTATGGGGATGGCATTCTTGCTGGCGGAGCCTAAGGCCATTGGCACATTATTCTCCTTCAGGAAGTTGAGTACCTTAGGGACATCCGGCAGGATTTCTGAAGCATCCATTTTGGCGATGTAGGAAAGGTAATCCTCGTTCTTTTCTAACAGCCATCTGTTGAACTGCTCTTCGTCAACGGATATCCCACCAAGTTCAAGCAGGATCTCCAGGCACCTGCGGCGACTTACACCTTTAAATGCTTCATTCTGTTCCTCGGTGAATTCAAAACCCAATTCGTTGGCCAGGTGTTTCCAGGCGAGATAATGATATTTGGCCGTATCCACAATCACTCCGTCCAAATCGAATATAAATCCCCGTTTTACCATATATATGTATAGGTAGTTAATTAGTAGTGGATTCCCGTTCAACAATACTGGCTTTTATTACCTCAGTCCGGTAAACAGGTTGCGTTTCATATGAGTTGTCGGCCTCTATACGTCCAATTAAAAGCTGAGCGGCGGTTTCACCCATGAGCTCCCCATGCTGGGCAACAGAGGTAAGGGAAGGGTTCGCGAGTCTGGAAAGTATCCCATCGGTAAAACCAATTACCGCGACATCTTCAGGCACCTTCTTCCCCAGGTCCTGCAAGTATTTTATGCTTTGTACGGCATAAATCTCATTTACACACAGCACCCCATCAATATCAGACCGCTCAAAGAATGCCTTACTGAGTCCTTCATTGTCATAGGAGCCAGGCAGGATTAGGATAAGATCCTCCACAACAGGAATTTGGTGGTCTTTTAATGCCTTGTAATAACCTTCAGCTCTTTTGACACTAACATTAAAGTGCCCTTCTGTAGTGAGCAAGGCAATTTGTTTCCGGCCTTCCTTAATCATTTTCTCCACCGCCTGGTACGCCGCTTCCGTATCGTTGATGATCACCTTATCGCATTCTATTTCATCAGTAACCCGGTCAAACAACACCAAAGGAATCCCCTGATCAGTAACTTGCTTCAGGTGGTTGTAATCGTTTTTGAGTTGGGTGCCAGCGGAGAGGGCCATTATAAAACCATCAATACTGCCATTAGCCAGCATTTCCATATTGATCACCTCTTTGTCAAATGACTCGTCTGAGATACACACAATTACGTTGTAGCCCCTTGCATTGGCAAATTTCTCGATCCCCCGGAAAACAGTAGTGAAGAAATGGTGCACTATATCCGGTATAATCACCCCGATATTCTTGGTGCGCTTATTTTTAAGGCTGATGGCAATGTTGTTGGGCCGGTAGTTGTATAACTTGGCGAATGCCTGCACTTTTTCCTTTGTATCCCTGCTGATCTCCTCGCTGTTCTTGAGAGCTTTGGATACTGTAGAAATGGATACATCGAGTTCCCGGGCAATGTCTTTAAGTGTGATTTTTCGCTTCAAGCCTCTCAGTTGACAGATTGGTCAATTTCGACATGTACATAAAAGATGTTAAAGATATTTAAAAAAAATGGTAAAGAAATAATCGCGGTTGTTGAGACAAATGGTCAGGAAATGCCTATAAAAAGTAGCTTCGGGGTTGCTCAATAAAAAAAAATACTATATTTGTTCCGATTTTATTAACAATTTCACCCCATAATTTAGGATTACATAATTTTTTACTATTGAAATTATGTAACCCATATCAGCAGAAAGTTATCAACACGAAAACGGTTTCGTGCTTGGGAACTTATTGTAGTTAAAAGTATTAACGATTTTTTTACATATGTTTAACCCTTGGAATTTAATTAACTAAACTTAAAATTAACTATCTATGAAGATTACGCTACTCAAAAGCTTTTTACTGGTTGGGGCCATTTTGTGCTTCGGACTGGTTGAAGCGCAAGAAGTATCAGGTACAGTTACAGATGTCAACGGGCCGCTACCTGGGGCAAGTGTTGTTGTAAAAGGAACTACTACCGGTACGCAAACGGACTTCGATGGTAACTATACGTTAAGTGGTGTGGATGCGAACGCAACACTTGTTTTTAGTTACATTGGATACAGTACGCAGGAGATTCCAGTAAATGGGCGTTCTACAATTAATGTAGTATTGGTAGAGGATGCCCAGGCTCTTGATGAAGTAGTTATCATCGGTTATGGTACTACTACAGTAAAGGATGCAACCGGAGCTGTAACCGCAGTAACTGCCGAAGAGTTCAACGGCGGGGTTATTGCCTCTCCGGAACAATTGATTCAAGGTAAGACTGCCGGTGTTAACATCCAGCAGACCAGTGGTGAACCTGGTGCTGGGATTAACATTAACATCCGGGGTTCCAGTTCCGTGCGATCTAACAACAATCCTTTATTTGTTGTGGACGGGATTCCGCTTTCTGGTGGAGAAACTGCTCCCGGAGGAAACTCTGGTGATGGTGGACCTGGATCAAGGAACCCATTGAACTTCCTTAACCCTGCAGACATTGAGAGCATCAGTGTTTTGAAAGATGCCTCTGCAACAGCGATCTACGGATCCAGGGGTGCCAACGGGGTGGTGATCATTACTACTAAAAGTGGTAAAGGTGCTTCCGGCGGAACCTGGGAGTTCTCTTCTAACTTAAGTATTTCCACTCCAGCTAACGAATATGACCTGTTAAACAGGGAAGAATTCCTTGATGCTGTAGAATTGTACGGAGGTAACC
>NZ_CEYNTP010000264.1:0-3494 GCF_982873095.1 Lentiprolixibacter sp.
CCGCAGAAGCATCCCGGTCTATCCCTGTAACAAAAACCCCAAAAGGGTTTACAAATTGCTCGGCAGTTCTCAAGGCCCTTAGTGCTTTATCTGTGTCGGCGATCCCCATTTCCATTGGGGTATTCACCACCCAATTATGGTGTAGTACAAAAGGCCTGGCCGAGGCAGATGGATTCTTTCGGATTTTCTGTTCTGTTTCTTTCAGTTCTGCCACGGCCCAGGGTTTGTTCAGGGTATCGGCGCGGACGATAGCATCTTCAATCAAATGGAGGGCCTGTTCATCCGTACCGATAAAATCGGCATAGGAATTGAATTCTTCTGACCAGAATTCACGGTTTATTCTCTCTTTAAGGCTTTCTGCCAATTGCCGGTATTCTGCTGCGAGATCTCCTTCATTCAGCACATCCGCCATCTTTGCAGCATCAGCGAATGCCCTTTGTGTGTAAGCGGCAACATCGATCATTTCGCTGTCAAGACCGTGAATCTCCATCATCCCAAAACCATCAGGAAATAGGTTCTGGTTGCTATCATTAGTTTCCATAAGCCATGCTAGCCCTTTCTTAACCGTAGGGAAATATCTTTCAAGGAATTTCCGCTCGCCATTCCAGCGGTAGATTTCCCAGATCAGGGAGGCGAATTGAGGGGTTTCATTGATATTACCGGGATTAAATACAGCTCCGTTGGTAGACATTTCATGGATGATCCTCCCGTTTCCGTTCACGGCATCTGAAACACTGTCTAACAACCTGATGGTTTGGTGAACCACGTCGGTTTGCCCAACAGCCATATAGCCTTTTAATGCGTATTCGCTGTCTACGCCAAACCACCAAGGGTAATCCGGTATGCCGGCGGTAATGCCTGTTCCAATTCCAGGCACCTTCCTGATCAGCCAGTCGCAATTGTATTTTAGCCATTCAAAAGTTGTATTGAGCGTAGAATCCGGAGTGGTGAGTTTCGAATTTGCTGCCAGTTTCGAATACCGTACCTTTTTCTGGGAGAGGTAAGCGGATGCATTTTCAAGGATATCGTTGTACGTGTTCCGGGCATGCTCCTCGGTGGCATAGGAACCGGCTATGGCAAATAGGATGCTGGTCTTGCTCTCAGGTGCAAGACTTATATTGTAGATAAGTGCTGAGGAATTGGTGTTGGAGTCCTTTTTGGAAGTTTCGGTCACTTTTAGCGGGTGGTCAGCGCCAAACACCACAAACCATGGGTTGAGGGAGTCTTTGACCACCCAGGCCCCCAGCTCTTCGTCAAAAACAGCCATATCCTTTCCATCTATCATCCCTGTGCGTTCTCCCAGCCAAACCGGACGCAGGTCGGTGTGCCCTGTAAAGCTAAAATCAAGGTTTTTCTCCTGCCCACTGTTATTCTCAAAGGTGAATTCTACGATAATCCCTTCTTTGTCATCGGGGACAAACTGACGGCGGACAACTGACAGCCCCTCTATCACATCATTATAGTGGTGTTCATTGGCAAATGGATAGTTAACAAACCTATCGGCCTTTTGCAATGCCACCTCTGCCGAGCCAAGTGTAAGTTTGGCTTCAAAGCCATCCATGAGTTTAATGGGATGGTCCCAGATACCCCCCATTTCCCCAGGCACATGCCAGCCAATATCAGGGAAACTGCCATCCTGATGGCCAACCATATAAAGCCGGTTGCCCGCAGTAACGTAGGGAGACGCCATATAGGTTATATTTCCGGGAATAGCGGGAGCATCTTGCAGAAGATTTCCCAGGTTGTCAGGCGCCTGCCTGGAAGTGCAGGACAGGAGTAATACGATGAATAGGGAC
Source organism: Lentiprolixibacter sp. (assembly GCF_982873095.1). Lineage (NCBI taxonomy): Bacteria > Pseudomonadati > Bacteroidota > Flavobacteriia > Flavobacteriales > Flavobacteriaceae > Lentiprolixibacter > Lentiprolixibacter sp. Next base: position 1,797 of record NZ_CEYNTP010000264.1, read on the forward strand.
GGGAATAAAAGATAAGTTTTCAAAATCAAAAAATTAAAGAGGTTGGAAACATAAACGAATTTATGAATTTAGCCGCTATCCGGATGGTGTGGTGTAATCAACTCAAACAAAAAAAGCGACATCAAATTATTTGATGTCGCTTTCTTTTAGCTTACGGTTTTCCCTTCTTTATCCTTAAAACGGTATTCAAGATAGGTATAGGCATCCCTCGGAAGGATTTTGATCCACTTCTTGTGTTCCATAAACCATTTGGAACGTATAGAAGGGAATCCTTTGGTGAGGTAAGCTGCTATAAACGGATGTGCATTTAAGATCAGGTTTTTGTTCTTGTGCGGACCTTTTAAAATCTTTTCTAGGTCCACATTGATCTTGTCAATAAGCACAATGGGCGCTTCCACTTCACCACCAGGCCTGCTAGGGTCCTCTTCTGTGGTCTTGATATTAACTTCTGGTCTTACCCGTTGGCGGGTTATCTGAACCAGGCCGAATTTACTCGGCGGAAGAATTTTGTGCTTGGCCCTGTCATCCTTCATCTCTTCCCGGAGAAAATTGAACAGTTTCCTGCGGTGCTCTGATCTCACCATATCAATGAAATCTACCACGATAATACCGCCCATGTCCCGCAACCTGAGTTGCCGTGCAATTTCTGAAGCGGCCAGGAGGTTCACTTCCAAAGCCGTGTCTTCCTGATTTTTTGCCTTGTTGGAGCGGTTACCGCTGTTGACATCAATCACGTGCAGGGCTTCGGTATGTTCTATTACCAGGTAGGCCCCTTTACTCATGGAGGCTGTACGGCCAAACGACGTTTTTATTTGTCGTTCGATCCCGAATTTCTCAAAAATGGGAACAGAAGATGAATACTGTTTAACTATGGATTCCTTAGAGGGGGCGATTTCCTGAACGTAATCCTTGATCTGGTTATAAAGCGTTTCGTCATCTACGTATATACCTGTGAAGGTATCGTTGAATACATCTCTCAGGATGGAGGAAGCCCGGTTTAATTCTACCAGGACTCTAGATGGGGTTGGCGCTTTATACAATTTCTTACACAATGCTGTCCATTTGTTCAGCAAGTTTTGCAAATCCTTGTCTAATTCTGCGACTTTTTTGCCTTCTGCAACTGTTCGGATGATCACTCCAAACCCTTTGGGTTTAATGCTTTTCACAAGTCTTTTTAACCTGTCTTTTTCTTCTTTGCTTCCGATCTTCTGTGATACGGAAACCCGATCAGAAAAAGGCACCATGACCAAGTATCTTCCGGCTAAGGACAGTTCTGAACTGATTCTTGGACCTTTGGTACTAATGGGTTCTTTCACGATTTGCACCAGGAGGGACTGATTGGCTTTTATGGCGTCATTGATGCTGCCATGCTTATCAATATCCTTCTCAAATGGGAAATTTTTCAGGGAATAGTCCCTGAGTTTTCCGGTGCTCACTCTTTTAATAAACTTCAGCATAGATGCCAATTGCGGTCCGAGATCATGGTAATGCAGAAAAGCGTCTTTTTCATAGCCTACATTTACGAATGCTGCATTAAGTCCTGTCACCGGCTTCCGGATCTTGGCGAAGAAGATATCCCCGACATTGAATTTGCTGTCGTCAATATCTTTGTGAAGCTCTATGAGTTTTCCATCTTTCAGTAAGGCAAAATCGACGGCATTAGAATCGGATCTTACGATTAATTCTCTTTTCACCTGT
>NZ_CEYNTP010000265.1:0-843 GCF_982873095.1 Lentiprolixibacter sp.
AAAAGAGGTGACAGGGGTTTGGAAGTTACCTGCGGGCCTTTACTAATCTATAACCGGTAGAGTGTATTTGAAACCAAAATGGTAACGATAAGAATAACCATGGCTGCATTTACAACAACAGCGATAACCTTCTTTTCATTAAAGGGTTCTCGACGGCCTTTGTAAAGGATATAGGTGCCCACGATTCCGAGTATCCCGGAAATTACAACCGGAAGCCCAAAAAGATAGCGAGACAAAGCAGCGTTGCTGGTCACCATTATGGCCACTGCGGCAAAAGTGAGCAGAAAAAGAATGAGCTTACTTAGTTTATAAGACTGTTCTGTATAATAGCTGCTGGATTCCATAATTACAATTTTAATCAGGTAGTCCTAGACTACTTTAATGTTTGCTCTGAGGCCTTCTATAATGCCAAGAATACTGGTTACGGTTTCAGTGAGATAATGACGGATCAATGTATGAGGGATCCTTACAGTAGTAAAACCGTTCTGGAAGGAGTGCATGGCTTCCTCCAGGTTGTTCATAGCTTGTTCATGGGTCATCATCTGGTATTCCGTATCCACTTCAATATTGAGCTTAACCCGGGAAATGGCAATATCGATGGACTTTTTCCCATCCCACCATTCAAGCATAGGGCTGATACCAGCGTCCTTCAGGGCATAGTAAAGCTGGATGGCTTCAAGGGGAGTGTTGTTCAGTTTACGCAGTTTTTCAATGCGCAACTTGTGTTGCTCACAAAGTTCAACGCCAAGGGTATCCATGGAGTCTCGATGGGCCAGATAACTCAGTTCTCTATCGCAGTCTAAACAGGTCATTCTTAAGCAGGTCAATTTAGGTTTGGGGGAT
>NZ_CEYNTP010000265.1:853-3472 GCF_982873095.1 Lentiprolixibacter sp.
ATAACCCGGTCTTGGGTGGATTAGTATATCCCCTCGACGTATGACACCCCACTTTTAGACGAACTGCAAATTTTTAGATGAACTGCACACTTTGGTATGGAAAAATGGCACTGAATGCGTTTCTTGTATCTTTATAAAATTGTAATTGCAGTTACCAATTCCATGTTTAAAAAGATAGGTCCGGGGGTACTCGTCGCAGCGGCCTTCATAGGTCCGGGAACGGTCACAGTGTGTACCCTGGCTGGTGCGGGTTTTGGCTATACCCTTTTGTGGGCGCTTTTGCTCTCTGTTGTGGCCACAATTGTACTACAGGAGATGGCGGCACGACTGGGGATAATAACCCGTAAAGGACTCGCTGAGGCCATCTTACTTGCACTTAATACCCCCTGGAAGAAATACGCTGTCCTGGGATTGGTCCTGGGGGCTATTGTTATTGGAAATACGGCCTATGAAGCAGGAAATATAGGGGGCGCTACCCTGGGCCTGCAAGCGCTCTTTGGGGAGAAATACAATGCATGGTACCCTGTTGTGATCGGTATACTTGCTTTTGTGTTGCTGTTCCAGGGATCGTACAAAATCCTGGAAAAAGTGTTTATCACCCTTGTCCTGCTGATGAGCATTTCGTTTATCCTTACTGCAGTAATCACCCGGCCGGATATCACAGGTATGTTGCAGGGCCTTTTTATACCCACCCTCCCTGAAGCAGGCGTACTTACCGTAGTGGGCCTCATTGGAACCACCGTGGTTCCCTACAACCTATTCCTGCATGCAAGCCTGGTCCGGGAGAAATGGCAGCAAACCGCTGACCTCCCCATGGCGAGACGGGATACAATACTATCAATTGCTCTGGGAGGTCTCATCTCAATTGCCATAACCATAACGGCAGTGGCGATCCCGGAAAAAGAAGTTTCCGGGGTATTGGATATGGCCAGGGCACTGGAACCTCTGTATGGAAATGCTGCCCGATATTTTATGGGTATAGGCTTATTTGCTGCCGGGGTAACCTCCGCCATTACCGCCCCCTTGGCAGCTGCCTATGTAGCCAGGAGCTGTTTTAAATGGGAACCGAACCTAAAAGATTATCGGTTTCGTGCCGTATGGATGCTCATTTTACTAATTGGGGTTATCTCCCTTTCCTTTGAAGTGAAACCCATAGAAATAATCCAGTTTGCCCAGATCACCAATGGACTCTTACTTCCTGTAATCGCCATACTAATGCTGTGGATTTTAAACCAGTCGAATTTGTTAGGGCCTCACACCAACAGGAAATGGCAGAACATCGTTGCCATAGTAATTATCTTATTGGTTTGCCTGCTGGGCCTGAAAAGCATTAGTGGAGTTTTGGGGATAGTTTATTGAATACTATGAAGCAGATCGATTTAAATTGTGATGTTGGTGAAGGGTTGGAAAATGAAACCCACCTTTTTCCGCTTATTTCCTCCTGTAGCATTGCCTGTGGGGGGCATGCCGGGGATGAACAAACGATGGCAAGGGTCGTTTCCCTCGCCTTGGAATATGGGGTAAAAATCGGAGCCCATCCCTCATATCCTGATCGTCAAAATTTCGGCAGAAAATCCCTTATCCTGCCAAAATCTGATTTGATCTCAAGCATGAGGGAGCAGATCGACCAACTGTTACGTGTGATAAGGAATAAGAATGCAAGGCTGCACCACATAAAACCTCACGGGGCCTTGTATAATGACCTGGCCAAAGATCGCAACCTGGCGCTTAACTTCCTTGAGGCCATAGCACCTTACCAGGACGGTTGTAAACTCTTTGCAGCTTATGGATCGGTAATTGCCGGGGAGGCCAAAAAACTCGGGTGGCACCTTTTTTACGAGGCCTTTGGTGACCGTAATTATAATGCTGACCTAAGCTTGGTTTCACGGAAACGGCCAGATGCCCTGATCAGGGATCCGGAAAAAGTACTGACCCATATCCTGCCGATGATCCTCAATGGCACGGTACGCACTCTCGAAGGTGTAGAAAAACCCATTGTGGCTGATACCATTTGTATTCATGGAGATACGGAAGGTGTTCTGGAGATATTGATGTATCTTGATCGCGAATTTCCAAAAACTAATATTCAGGTAAAATAGTGGGTGCATACAAGATAGCCGTAAAACCCTTTGGCGAACATGCCATTTTGATCACCTGGCCCAATCAGGTAGATGAAGCGATATTGGACGATATCATAGGCTTCAGGGCACATTTGGAGCAGTCAATTTTACCTTTTCCGGATTGGGAACTGGTAGCGGCCTATAATTCCCTTACCATTATCAATAATAGCGGTTCTGTAGATTTGGAACATTATGAGCAACTCCTGCTTGAGGAATATGCTGCAAAGAGGAAGAAAAAACTGGCAAAACACTGGCTTTGGAAGTTGCCTGTTTGTTATGACAAGGCCTTTGGGATGGATCTGGAGGAAGTTGCCGAAGTTCCGGAAACAGGTACGGAAGAATTGATCCGCATGCATACAAGCCATACCTACATCGTATATGGGATTGGTTTCCTTCCGGGTTTTATGTACCTCGGAGGTTTACCCGAAGCCCTGGAAATACCCAGAAAATCAACCCCGCGCCTGGCGGTGCCCAAAGGTTCTGTAGGACTGGCAGGGAA
>NZ_CEYNTP010000266.1:0-3469 GCF_982873095.1 Lentiprolixibacter sp.
CAATGAACGGATCGTCCTCAACCGTATTTACCCGGCTTTGATCGAGACCACTATTGTAGTACGATAAATTCGCACCAAAGGTGAAATTACTTTTATCGCTCAGTTTTACCCCGTAAGCGTAGTTGGCCAGTACCCCGTAATTGCGGAGCACCCCTTCTGTTTGGGTGTACAGGCTGATCCCAAGCCCGGTACGGTCGTTCATTCGTCCGCTGTAACTCAGGAAATAGGTCTGGTTGTTGTCATCAAAAGATACCGACTGGTTTCTGTGTAAGAGATTGATATACGACTTGTCTTCCCTTACCGTGGAAAAGGTAGGGTTGATCAAAAACCGGTTGAATTTCAATAAGTTCTGTGAAGGAACATCATATGAAATAAACGGACTTTCTTCCTGAGCGCTGACGGTAAACGTCAGGGCCAGGAAGAAAAATATCGCATAGACAAATCTCAGTTTCATGGTTGGTTTAGCGGATGACGGTTATAGTGCCTTGTTTGAGCACTTCAGATTCTTGGCGGATCTTATAGTAGAACACCATATTTTGCCGCGAGAATGAAGTGGACGATTGAGGCCAGTTGTTTTGGTAGTTGAATACGTTTAGTACTTCTTCTCCCCTGTCGTTATAAATAATGATATTTACATCGCTCTTGTTGGAATAGGAGTTTGGGATCACCCATAGATCGTTAATACCATCACCATTTACAGAGATCACATTGGGCACCTTAAAGGTGTCCTGGTATTCAACTGTAATGGCCCGGGAAACCTCACAGTTTCCAATCATGGCAATCAGCAGGAAACTACCCTCTTCCGTAAAGGTCATGGAAGAAGTCGTACTCATTTCTATATTGTTTTCATCAAGCCAACGATAGGAGTCTCCTCCGCTGGCGGTCACTGTTCTGGAGGTGCCTTCGGGGAACACTACATTGTCTGGTGAGTCCAGGGAGATCAAATTCGGATCAAGCGGGCTGATCACCACTTCGTTGGACGTCAGTGGACATCCGTTTCGATCCAGCGTAAGCTGATAGCTTCCGGGTTCTGTGGTATCCAGGGTTTCTGAGGACACATTCAGATTTACACCATCGCGGAACCAGGAGAAGGTTTCTCCACTGAGGTTCGTACCTGTACTTATAGTGATGACCTCAGAAGGGCCACAGCTCGTGAGGCTGGTACTGCTGATAGACAATACTTCGTTGACCAGCAGACGAACGGAAAGCGGATTGGAAGTATCGGTATATCCGCCAATCGCGATATCGGCTTCATAATCCCCGTTTTCACTAATGTCTGTAAGGCTGATACTATTAGATGTAGCCCCTGACACATTTACACCATCCTTCTTCCACTGGGTACTGATACTCGGAGTCAGTTGTCCGGTAACATCCAAAGTACTTCCCCCCGCGATTTCTGCGGTGAGGGTGCTGATTTCCAGAACGATGTCTGTATTTACACACTCAGTATAGGAAGAAGCATAGGCAATAGTAGCTTGTATACTAACAGGAACGGCAACTGTGGTGCTTTCAGAATCAATTGAGGTAGAAGCACAGGCCCCTCCACTGAGGGATACCCTGGCAAAATAAACTCCACTGTCTGTCTCGCCAACAGTAAGCGTATTGCTGGTGGCACCGGAAATGGCAGCCCCGTCTTTATACCACTGGTAGGTAGGCGAGGAAGCATCCGTAGTTACACTCAGGGTTTCTGTGAATCCCGGAAGTACAACAAGTTCTGCAGGGTTGTCCCTGTTCACGGTAAAGTCACCCGCATTGGTAATGGTAACGGCGGCCGAACGCTCAACGCAAGCACCAGGACCAAATACTTCTACTTCATAGTCCCCTTCGAACCCAGTGCTCGAAGCATCTACGGTAAAAGTGTCGTTATCTACAGTCGGAGAGGTAATCGCTGTACCGTCCTTAAACCAGGTATAGGTCAGGCCCATCCCGGTAATGTTGGCAACAAGGTCAACCGTTTCCCCGGAGCACAAACTTGTTTTTGCCGGAGGATTAATGGCGATTCCCAGGCTGCTGCCTACGGTGACATCAATAAGGTTGGATAAGGTATTCCCGGATCCTGAACAGGAGCCGTAATCGATCTCCACGTTGTACATTCCCCCTTGTGAAACGCTTATAGACGGACCTTTATCTGCCAAGGGCGTTCCACTACGGTACCAGTTGTACTGGTAAGTTCCCGCATTGGCCAGGTCGTATACCTCCAGGGTAATGGAATTGCCATCACACACCTGGGCGGTCCCGTCACCGAAATCAGCCTGGCCCTGGGGCCGTATGGTCAATCCGGTGTTAATGTCAATATAGTACATGGGATATGCTACCGAAGCCGGACTTGTAACAGCCGGACTGGTACTGCGCACGCGCATTCTGTAGCCTTCCCCCCTGGTAGTTGTAGGCAGGGCAAATTGAAAATAAAAATCAAAATTGGTATTCTTGGAACCGTCGCGAACCAGCTCTACAGGATCACTGAAGTCCCCATTGGCGTCCGAAAGCTCCAGGATAAATTCGTTATCCGCATTTACCAGAGGCGGACTCCAGGTGAAATTCACCCAATAGTCGTTAAAAGAATCTGAGGCACAGGCCTGGGACCAGGGAGAACTCCCGGCAGGGGGCGTCTGGTTGGGCGCAGCCTCAGGGGCATTGAGTACCTGACCTTGCACTGCTGTAGCGAACAGCAGGGAAAAGATCCAGAAAATACTTTGCAGAGTTGTGCGTAATTGTGGTTTCATAGGTCGTAGTTTTGGGGAACTACAGTTTTACCGTTCAATTCGGGATGTTCGGTCAAAACCGTAAGACGTTCATTAAATCTTCGTGTTGATACTTTCTCATTACGTACTCTTGGTGGCCGAACATATTATTCAAAAACAAATATGAATTATTCTCCCCGCCCCCAGAATTTATTGTTGTAGGGCTATTTAAATATGTTGTGAAATGCATTTATTGTATGGTGAGGGGAATTTCTACCCCGCCAATCCTGCATTTTTCCTACATTTGTCCATTAAAATTTGCAGTATGAGCGCCTCATCCAAATCGCTGAATTTTATCGAGCATATCATCGAGGAAGATTTGAAAAAAGGCTTTCCACGGGAAAAGCTGCGTTTTCGTTTTCCGCCAGAGCCCAATGGCTATCTCCATATTGGGCATGCCAGTAGCATTTGCCTCAATTTTGGCCTGGGGATTCAATACAAAGCACCGGTGAACCTGCGCTATGACGACACCAACCCCACCAAAGAAGAGCAGGAGTTTGTCGACGCGATTAAAAAGGACGTGGAATGGCTTGGCTATCAATGGGATACAGAGTGCTACGCTTCGGATTATTTTCAGCAGTTATACGATTGGGCGCTGCAGTTGATACGCGAAGGGAAGGCCTATGTAGACAGCCAGAGCTCTGAAGAAATGGCCCAACAAAAAGGCACCCCCACCGAACCTGGCACTAATAGCCCCTACCGGGAGCGATCTGTTGAAGAAAACCTGC
>NZ_CEYNTP010000267.1:0-3463 GCF_982873095.1 Lentiprolixibacter sp.
TACTACAAGGCTTTGCGTGGGATGTGACCTAACCCTTCCCACAGAACTGGTCATGACCCGTGAAGTTTCTGAATGGAAACAACAAGAACTGCCCGAGCTGCACAAGAGGCCGGCCATATTCATAATACAGGCACAATAAAAAAGCCCCGTAAAAACAGGGCTTTAGTTTTTAATTTTTCCCGTAAATACAGATCACACTTTGGGATTGCGCTGCGGAAGCACAGTTGAAACATCATATCCCGAGAATTTCTTCATGTAATCCCTGATTGACGTTCCATAGGCGTCCTCTACGTCCAAAGTTCCGTAGGACCGCAGGTACTTTTTAACGTTACCTGCACCTGCAAGGTGGGCTGCTGCCAGGATCCCGGACTCGGTAATTTCCACTCCCTTGATTTTTTTACCTACAAAGCGGTTGATATCCCTTCTTAAAATCCATTTGTTACGGGCAACGTTGGTACGAAATACCTCTTCCTGTAACATAGGATCGTTCAAGAACTGGGTGGCGTTGTATACGCCCATCAACTGCAAAGTACCTACCCCAAACTGATATTTCCCCAGGTAGCCAAGTGTGTTAGTGATAAAGTAGTTCCCCTGGGACTCTTTGAAAGCCAGGGCCTCTTTAAATCCAATGTACGAGCTACCAATGAATGGAGGAGTTACCAAGTTGGGTTGGGAAATGGTTTTGTTTTTGGGGTACAAAACCATAGTAGGTTCTTTTACTTTTAGCGCCTCGGGCACATCTACAGCTGTATTAGCCGTGTGAAAACCGAAACCCGCTAAAACAAAAATCATGGTAAGCAGACCGATTACGCTTAGCCATCTTTTCATATAGGTGTTTTCTTAAGACTTACGATCAGAAAATCTGACTGCTTAAATTTCACGTTACAAAGATACGCCCGATTTGAAAATTAATCCCAAAATTTTCCTAAAATTGACCCCCTTTTAGCTTTTCTGTAGGAAATCTCCGATAAACGCATTAACGGTTAACATTTTGTCGATTGAGCCAACGGACATACTGCACTTTATTGCGATTGTGCTCTGAAAGTGTCTCGGCAAACTTATGATATCCAAATGCTTCAACGTCAGCCACGAAGTAGAGATAATCGTGTTCTTCGGCATTCAATACCGCGTCAATGGCAGATATATCAGGCATTGCAATGGGTCCCGGGGGAATTCCAGGGTAGCGGTAGGTGTTGAAGGGAGAGTCCAGGGCGAGATCCCGATAGAGTACCCGCTTGATCACTGTATCGTAGTTACCAGACTCCTTTTTTATGGCAAAGATCACGGTGGGATCAGCCTGCAGCAGCATGTTGCGCTTTAACCTGTTCAGGTAGACCCCGGCTACCCTCGGGCGTTCTTCAACCTTGCTGGTTTCCTTATGTACAATGGATGCAAGAGAGATTACCTGTTCGGGGCTAAGATCCAGTGCCTTTGCTTTTTCCATTCTTTCCGAATTCCAGAAACGCTGGTATTCCCGGAGCATGCGCTCACGAAACTGCTCAGCACTAGTGTTCCAGTATAGTTCGTAGCTATTTGGGAGGTAGAGGCCAATGGCAGTTTCCTCGGAAAAGTCATTTTCTTCCAGAAATTCCGCATCAGACATGGCCATGAGCAGGGAAAGGCTGTCGGCTTCTATCTGGTCAGCAATTCGCCCAGCTAATAAGGCAAGGTTCTCCTGATTATTAAAGGAGACCTGAACTGGCAGGTTACCTATTCGTAGCGAGTTGACCATTTCGTTGTTGTTCATCCCCTTGAGTATCCTGTATTTCCCTGGTTTGATGTTGTTTATGTACTGCTTACGCCGGGCCACGGCCTCGAAAGCCTCAAGGTCCTCAACCAGGGGTTCCAAACGCTTCTTGACTTCTGAAAAGTCGGCTTCCGTGGGGATATAAACGTAGGCCTCTTCATTATTGAAACTGGTGTTAGGCAGAAAAAAGGTATCATAGACCATGTAGGCGAAGGTACCCCCTCCCACCAGGCCAAGAAAAACAATGATCAGTAATAGCCTTTTGATATACATCAGCGATTTATTTTTTGAAACACAACTACCTTTCTGAATTCCTTCCCGGAACGCAACCAATCCTCAAGTATCCCGGACTGTACAAAACCCAGTTTATTAAAGAGATGGAGGCTGGCTTCGTTATGTTCTCCTACATGGGCGTATACCTGCCTCAAATCCAGAGATTTAAATGCGTAATCACATAGAAGCTCAAGGGCTTCCGTTCCCAGTCCATGATTGCGGTCCTTACTCCGGGCGATAATGATACCCACACCTGCCCTTTTATTTCTGGGGTCAAAATCAAACAAATCAATAAGTCCCACCACCCTGTCCGTAGTATCACAGATACACAGCCTCAGTTGCCGAACTTCATAAATATCCTTATGGGCCTGTTCCAGATACTGTTTTAATACGTGTTTGGAATAAGGAGCCAGGGTTCCACTAACTTCCCAAATTTCCGGGTTGTTCTCCAGTTCATAAAGGAATTCGAGGTCCTTCGGCTCAATAGCCCTCAGATAGATATGCCTGCCTGTGAGTTTCAAATTTCAATTGTCCCCTTATAGACCTGTTTTACAGGCCCTTTAAGTATTATATCTGTATATTCCGAACCAGTTTTCCTAAAAGAAACCTGTAATTCTCCCCCCTGTGTTTTCAGGAAAACAGGGCCCTCATCGGCATGGCCCAGATAATCCATGGCAATGGCAACAGCGGTAACCCCGGTCCCGCAGGAAAGCGTTTCGTCCTCCACTCCCCGTTCATATGTGCGTACTGCGAAGGTATTTTCGCCAAGTGGCTCAACAAAGTTAATATTACTTCCTGACTCTCCGTATAATCCGTATCGCAGCCGTTTACCTTCCCGGTAAACATCATATTGTTCGATCCCTTCAACCAACTGTACGTGATGTGGTGAGCCTGTGTCCAGAAAGAGGTTCTGGGGCTTTTCCCTGATCTCGGTAACGGGTTGCATTTGCAAGGCAATCCGGTCAGCGGACCATTTGGCCGAATGTAGCCCATCTACTGCATTGAAGGTAGTGCTTTCCCCAATGATCCCCAGGAAATGTGCAAAATCTACCATACATCTCCCACCATTACCACACATACTGCCCTCATTGCCATCAGCATTGTAGTATAGCATACGAAAATCAGACAATTCGTCATTTTCCAGCAACATGAGCCCGTCTGCCCCTATGCCAAATTTTCGGTCACACAGCTGTGCGATCAAATTGGTATTATTTTTGGGGAATACGAGCTGTCTGTTATCTATTAAAATGAAATCATTGCCCGTGCCCTGGTATTTATAAAAAGGAAGTGCTTTGGTTTCCATTGCCGGACAAAGATAGGACTTTATTTAAGGTATTTTTATCAGTTAAAATGTCGTTAAATCAAAAAATGAGCCTTTAGAAAATTCTAATTTTATATAGTTAAGAATCAAAATTAAGACTATGAAAAAAGTAGCGAGTTTGT
>NZ_CEYNTP010000268.1:0-3450 GCF_982873095.1 Lentiprolixibacter sp.
AACTTGATGCGCTAACCGGGACGGGAAAAGAAGGTAGGGTAACCAAGAACGATATTCTGCAGTATCTGGCTGGCAGGAAGGAAGGAACACCTGTGGCACCGGCTCCCGCAACTCAGGCACCGCCTAAGATACCCGAAACTAAAAAAGCGCCGGTCAAAGCACCCGAAGTATCCCGTGTCCAGGTAATTGGCGAAGATGAGGCAATTCCCATGACGCGAATGGGAAAACTCATCGCGCAGCATATGATCGATAGTGTATCCACATCGGCCCATGTCCAGAGCTTTATAGAAGTGGATGTCACCAACCTCGTAGCTTGGAGGAACAGGGTTAAAGGGGGCTTTCAGGAGCGGGAAGGGGAAAAGCTTACCTTCACCCCAATTTTTATGGAGGCAGTGGCCAAGGCCCTTAAAAACTACCCCATGATGAATATTTCCGTGCAGGGGGATACGGTCATAAAAAAGAAAAACATCAACCTCGGAATGGCTACGGCACTGGCCGATGGCAACCTTATCGTTCCGGTAATCAAAAATGCGGACCAGCTCAACCTGGTGGGGATGGCGAAAGTGGTAAACGATCTGGCCAGACGTGCCCGGAACAATGAATTAAAGCCAGACGAGATCCAGGATGGCACTTACACGGTAACCAATGTGGGAACCTTTGGAAGTGTTTTCGGGACCCCCATAATTAACCAGCCACAGGTAGGGATCCTGGCCCTTGGGGCCATCCGGAAGGTACCTTCAGTGATCGAAACAGCTGAAGGAGACTTTATAGGTATCCGCAGCAAAATGTTCTTGTCACACAGCTATGACCACAGGGTGGTCAATGGCGCCCTTGGCGGTACCTTTGTAAAAGCTGTAGCAGACTATTTGGAATCCTGGGACGTGGACAGGGAAATATAAGTTGGCAGAACAGATAGTCATTGGCCTCCTAAAGGGTTATCTTTGCCCAAACTACTTGAAATGGAACTGAAGCTCAGCAAACCCCTCTGTTTTTTTGATCTCGAGACCACAGGCACCAATGTGGTGAATGACCGTATCGTGGAGATAGCCATCCTGAAAGTTTATCCCAACGGAAATAAGGAAAGCAAATGCTGGTTGGTAAACCCGGAAATGACCATCCCTGAGGAAGCTATTGCTGTGCATGGGATCAGTAATGAAAAAGTGGCTAACGAACCCACGTTCAGAGAGCGTTCCCGTGAGATATGGAACATGATCAAGGATAGTGACCTGGCCGGGTTCAATTCGGACCGGTTTGATATCCCGCTTTTGGTGGAGGAATTACTGCGGGTGGATATCGATTTCGAACTCAAAAACCTCAAAACTGTAGACGTACAGACCATTTTTCACAAAATGGAGCAGCGTACCCTTTCAGCGGCGTATAAGTTTTATTGCAATAAAGATCTGGAAGGGGCACATAGTGCTGCAGCCGATACCCAGGCTACCTATGAGGTATTGCTGTCCCAGATTGAGCGATACCCGGAACTGGAAAACAATGTAAAGATGTTATCCGAGTTTTCAACCCGTAAACAAGCGGTGGATTTTGCGGGCTTTATCATTTTGGACAAGGAAGGGGATGAAGCCTTTTCGTTTGGAAAACACAAGGGCCGAAAAGTCAGGGAAGTCCTGGACAGCGAACCCGGATATTTTGGCTGGATCCTGAATGCAGATTTCCCCCGCTACACCAAAAAAGTCCTTACCCAGATCAAATTAAGTCGCCTCAACAATAAATTGGGCTAAGCCCGAAAACTTTCAAAAGGACAGCATTATGAAAATCATATGCATAGGCCGTAACTACACGGAACATATCGCCGAACTTTCTAATGAACGCCCGGAGGAGCCTGTTGTTTTCATAAAGCCGGATTCTTCCGTCCTCCCGAAGGAACAGGATTTTTTCATTCCTGAGTTTTCTAATGATATCCATTACGAGGTAGAACTTTTGGTAAAAATTAAAAAAGTGGGCAAACACATCCATCAGCGTTTCGCCCATAAATACTACGATGAGATTGGCCTTGGGATTGATTTTACGGCCAGGGACCTACAGGCTAAACTAAAGGAGAAAGGCCTGCCCTGGGAAAAGGCCAAGGGATTTGATGGGGCGGCAATCATAGGGAAATGGGTGCCGAAAAGCAGTTTTCCTGATTTGAACGATCTGCATTTTCGCCTTGCCAAGAATGGTGAGGTGGTTCAGGAAGGGCATACGGCTAAAATGCTGTGGAAGGTAGACGAGTTACTGGCTTATGTCTCCACTTTTTTTACCCTGAAAAAAGGGGACATCATCTTTACCGGCACGCCTTCCGGGGTTGGTAGAGTAGCACCAAATGATTACCTTTCGGGTACACTTGAGGGTGAAGAAATGTTTTCCTTAAAAATACAGTGATGATATACAATTTGGACAAGATCAATGAGATGGCAGAAGGGGATACCGATTTTATAACTTCCGTTATCGCGGTCTTTTTGGATGAAGTACCTCAGGATTTGCAAAACCTGGAAGCAGCCATTAATGACGGGGACTATGAGAAGGTGTATAAACTTGCCCATAAAATAAAACCCAACGTTGACCTTTTGGGTATGGAACAAACCCGTGCCATTGCCCTGGAAATTGAGACCCTGGGGAAATCACCAGGGGACAACAGTGCGGCAATAGCTGAAAAATTTCCCATTCTTAAGAAAGACGTCCTTCAGGTTATCACAGAGCTTAGAAACGACTTCGATTTCTGATGTTTGCAGAAATTATTACCATTGGCGATGAGATCCTTATCGGCCAAATTGTAGATACCAATTCGGCATATATTGCCAAAGAACTCAATAAAATTGGGATCTCGGTATACCAGATTTCCTCCGTACAGGATCATAAGGAACATATCTTACAGGCACTGGAGGAGGCTACCTCCCGGGCCGACCTCATTCTGATTACCGGCGGCCTAGGGCCTACCAAAGACGATATCACCAAACACACCCTCTGCGAGTTTACGGGGGATACCCTGGTAAGGAATGACAAGGTACTCGCGCATATAGAACACCTTTTCGAAAAGTATATCTCAACACCCATTTCTGATATGAATCGACAGCAGGCCCTCGTGCCTTCTAAGGCGACGGTCTTGCATAATGCCTATGGGACAGCTCCCGGAATGTGGATGCCCTACGGTAAGCAAGTGCTGGTTTCCCTGCCCGGTGTCCCATTTGAAATGAAAAGCCTTATGCATAATGAAGTGCTGCCGCGCATCACTTCGGCCTTTCACCGACCCCACATTGTACACCGGACCCTAATGACCTACGGCCTTGGGGAAAGCGCCATAGCCGAGCGCGAGCGCGGGTCCCCAGGCCGCCAGGTACAGGGTGCTGCTGTCGTGGTAGTGCGCGCTCGGGAAGACGCCGACGCCGGGGATCACCCACAGCATGAACCAGGCCGCGGCGAACGCGACCGGGTGTCCCAGCTTGAGCCCGACCAGGG
>NZ_CEYNTP010000269.1:0-3448 GCF_982873095.1 Lentiprolixibacter sp.
GGTTGGAAAAGGTAAACCCTCCCGGAATCAAGCGCCTTGCATTCAAATCGCTTCACTCTTTTTTCCCCTTTTTTAAATTGCTTCCCATTATGGATACGAAATGTACTCCCGGGGGGCAATTCAAGCAGGTAGGTCCGCGGGCCTTCCGCATCATACCGGTTCAAAGCTAAAGATAATTTGGTGTCAATTGAGCTACTTGCCTTCGGATTGATGAAATGCTTCGCCAGATGGGGCAAAAGTTCCGGTGGAAAGACCTCTGGCCTGATAAAGGGCAGCATCAGGCCCTTAAAAGTCTGTTTCCATTCTTCCCCATGGGGTCGTATACGCCTTCCGTGCTTTTCAAAGGCCAGCAGATGAGCGATTTCGTGGACCAGTGTTATCAGAAAACGATAAGGATTCAAAGAGGCATTAATGGTTATCTGATGAAATCCCGAAGGTAAACTACGGTAGTCTCCGTGCTTACTCACCCTGTGGTTCACCACTTTTAACCGTACGTGATGCCGGCTGAGTAGTTCACAACACGGTTCCACTGCTGTTGCGGGGAGATATTGCCCCAGTAATTCCCTCATGGAGCCAAAAATAGGTTTAAATCGCAAGTCATACTAATGATTTTTGTGTACTTTTTCCCCGGTGTAATTCCATCTCTGTGATCCTGTCAAATGCAACCTTTTGGTCCGTATGGTATCTAATAAGAGGCTATGAAAACATTACTGCCTGCATTATTTTGTTTATTTCTTTTGGTTTCTTGTGAAAAAGAGACTACCCCAACAGGTATACTGGGCGAATGGCAGCTTATCGCCGTATTAGCTGATCCTGGAGATGGGAGCGGGGAATTCAGGCCGGTAGACAGTGAAAAGAGGATCAGCTTTTTTGAAGACGGCACCTACACCTCAAATGGAGAGATATGCGAATTTACCCAGAATGCCAATGGCAGTACTGAGGGGAACTATACACATACTGAAGAGGGTTATCAAATTGACTGCCCCGGAGTACCCGGCTTCCCGATTAACCTCCGTATAGAAAACGGTTTTCTGCTCATCAGTTACCCCTGCATAGAACCCTGTATGCTGAAATTCAGAAAGCGCTCCTAAGGCGTGGATTTGGAGACAGGAAGGACCTTCCCGTTGTAGAATTGTTGCCCGTTTAATGCAAAATCCTTGATATAGACGGCCATTTCGAGCGCACTTAAAGGTGCTTTATACCCGGGGAAGGCCTCTTCAAGCATTTCCGTTTGAACGGCACCCAGGGCAAGGGCATTGCAGGAAGGGCCGGATTCCTTGAACTCCTCTGCCAGCAATTCGGTCAGGGTAATCAGGGCTCCTTTGCTACTGCTATAGGCAGACAATCCCGGAAATTTTGCACTCCCCTGTATACCTCCCATGGAACTTATGTTGACGATATGCCCCCCTGCATTCATGAAAGGCACTACAGACTGTATAAGTTCTGCTACCCCGAACACATTTACCTTAAAGACGGCTTCAAACTCTGATGAGCTGGTTTCCAGAAAAGGTTTGTTGAGCAAGCGACCTGCGTTGTTGATCAGGACATCCACCGTTCCCCACTCGGCATCGATATAGCTTACCACCTGGTCCAGAGCTGAAGCCTTGGTAATATCAAAAGGAAAATGATGGATAGATGTATTCTTCAATGCGGCAACGGGAGCCGGATTCCGGGAAAGGGCTAAAACCTGGTGGCCCTCCTCAGCAAAAAGCCTGGCCATTTCCAGACCGATCCCTCTGCTTGTCCCTGTAATAATGATATTAGCCATTAATTAAGTCTTACCCTTTGCTCGGAGGAATTCACCAACCCTTCGATCACCGGAATTATCTTGTTTACCACCTCCGCCATATGATTATAATCCAGCTGGTCCGCTTCATCGTTGGATTTATGGTACTGAGGATAATTATTGAAATCAAAAGTACAAAACGTATGGGAGGGAATGTTATATATCCGGTAAAAGGGGTAGTTGTCTGACCGTTGAAAAAGATTGTAATCGTTTTCTGTAGGGAGATACCCAATAAGTTTCTCAGAAGCGTAAGCGTTCCCTGCAGCTGCCAGGTTGGATTTAGAATATCCCGTAATGTACAGCAGGAAATCCTTATCCGGCATTGGAACCCCGGTCATCTCAAAATTCAACATGAGATAAAGGTCCAGTCCTTCGTTTTGCATTCTTTCAGCAAGGTGTTTTGAGCCCAGCAGGCCTTTTTCTTCCGCACTGAAGAAGGCAAAAATGATACTCCGCTTGTTATTGGCACTGCGACCAAAATATCGGGAGATCTCAAGAACAGAAGCTGTCCCTGAGGCATTGTCATTAGCCCCGTTGGCAATAGCGTCCCCATTTATGCGATTTACGGTGCCTATATGGTCATAATGGGCACCAATCACTACGTATTCATCCCGTAGTTGAGGATCCTTGCCGGGAAGCACACCTACAACATTGTAGGCCGTACGCCTTGTATTTTTCAGCGTATCCCGGTATGCCGGGTAGAAGGGTGCAATGCTGTACTGCCTCAGGTTTTCTTCGAGAAACTCTGCAGCCAGTTCTATTTCAGGGCTACCCGTTTCACGGCCTCTCATAGAATCCGAGGCCAGGTAATTCACAAGGCCCCATAGGCGAAGGCTGTCTGTAAACCCCAAGGGGGTGTCTTTAGCACTTACCGGTGCAGTATTCTCTAAACTCCCGGGGGGCTGCAAGGAGGCACAAGATAGTAGAAAGAGAAAGATCAAAAAACAACATAAATGTCTCATTACTGTGCTGTATGAACCTGAAAAATAAAAGCACCTTTTGGGTAAACAAAAGATGCTGTGATATTAACTACCAATCCTTTGCCTTCTCCTTAAGCGAGCATAGTAACCGGATTCTCCAGATATGTCTTCAGGGTTTGAAGGAATTGTGCCCCGGTGGCACCATCTACTGTACGGTGATCACAGGCAAGGGATAGTTTCATTGTGTTGCCAACGACAATATTGCCGTTTCTTACCACAGGTTTTTCGACAATGGCCCCAACGGATAGGATGGCTGAATTGGGTTGATTGATAATGGAGGTAAACTCCAGGATCCCGAACATCCCCAGGTTAGAAACGGTAAAGGTACTACCCTCCATTTCAGCTGGTGTCAGTTTCTTGTTTCTTGCACGTCCTGCCAAATCTTTTACCGATGCCCCAATCTGAGTGAGGGACATCTGGTCAGTAAAGGGCAGCACGGGTACTACCAGACCATCTTCCACAGCAACAGCTACCCCAATATGGATATGTTGATTATATCTTGTGGTATCTTCTTTCCAGGAAGTGTTTACCTGCGGGTGCTTCTTAAGGGCCATGGCACAGGCCTTAACTACCATGTCATTAAATGATACTTTGGTATCTGGCAGTTCGTTGATCTGGGCCCTGGAGGCCTTTGCGTTATCCATATCCACTTCTATCATCAGATAGTAGTGGGGAGCGGTGA
>NZ_CEYNTP010000270.1:0-3429 GCF_982873095.1 Lentiprolixibacter sp.
AATACGTTCCAGTGGTTGATGGCGATATTCGCTACCCCGTATTTGTTTTGGATAGTGAAGGGACAGTTGCTGAAAATGTGGTCCTGGGTAACCGAGGTATATACGTTTTTGATCTTGTCGATCTCCTGCAGTGCAAGGTGCGAAATAAGCAGGCTTCCCGTGGAAGTTCCCAAAAACATATCGTAAGAATAACCGAGCCCTTCCATCAGGTATTGGGCAACGCCTCCTGCGAAAGCCCCTTTGCTGCCACCCCCCGAAATTACCAATGCCCTCATGATTTCAATATACTTTTCAGATACGCCTGTTCCTCTTTTCCCAATTGCTCCTTTAACTGTATGAGTCGTTCTTTTACCACCGGCCTTTTGAGGAGTTCCTTCATTAAATTTCGGGCAAATTTCCTGAACTGCCATGCATGGTGCGTACAGGCCTGGCCGAGATCCGCCAAATAGCGGTCATCTACCCCCAGTACACTCTGGATGATGGCAAAGGCATTCTGTCTTATTTCAAACCCATGATGCGGCGCCGTATACCCCCTTAATTCTTGTTCATAGGCTGCCCGGTTGGCACCATTTTCAAAATCCTGGGTAAGCCTGGCCAACAACAGCCAGGTCATCCTGAGGCTTTTATTGGGAAGTCCCATTTCTCCTCGGGTCAGCTCCAGGTAGTGTTTTCTTTCTTCCGGAAAACTTACCCATAACTTGTATAGGGCATTCTCTTTTGTAAGGTAACTGGGGTCGCCCAGCAGGGATTCAAACAATTCCCTGGTTTCCGGGGTTGCTGTGGGCAAACTCAATGCCACTGCTTGCCTTACCCGGGGATGGCCTTCCCCGGCAACCTTTTCCAGGAAACCTGCTGATAGGGTTTTTCCGTACTGCAGGATGATCCTTCTTTTAAGTTCGGTTGAACTGATGCCCGACCAGTACCCTTCAAGGATTTCTTCATTCGAGGAAGTACTCGTAATTAATTCCTGCTGTAGCTTTTGGTAGAAGCCGATTTGCTTACTACTTCTCTTTAGAAACTCCAGGCCTTCCTGATAGGGGAAGGAATTGGCCTTAAACCATTGGGCCCTGAATTCCTCCAGGGAACAACCACAGGAAGCCTCCATAACCGTAAAAAAATCGGAAAGGGTGGCGTTTTGGAAAGCGTAACGGTTGAGGAACTCCCTGATCCCCCTGCGCCAGGCATAATCTCCTATGGTTTCCCTGAGCATCAGTGCCGCCCAGGCGCCTTTTTCATAAAAGGTCAAGCTACTTGCCCCGGGGTCATCCAGTGCCTCCCCCTCGCCTACTTCATCCTGTGCTTTTAATTGGCTGGCCGTATCATAGAGCTTCCAGTAGAAGTGCTCCTCCCCGAAAAGTTCCCTTTCGGCCATGTAGGCGTAGTATGTGGCAAGCCCTTCGTGCAGCCAGTGTTGCGCGGCATCGGTTTCGGTCACCAGGTTCCCAAACCACTGATGGGCCAGTTCGTGGGCGTTTACGTTTACGTAGTTAAGATCCGAGAAAGCCGTCGAGTCCACCACGTACCCATCCGAGAAGAAAGTAGTTCCTGTATTTTCCATCCCCGCATAGAGAAAATCACGCACTGGGACCTGCTTATAGTTTTGCCAGGGATAGGGAATGCCGATCTCGGCCTCCAGATAATCAAAGATCTCCCGGGTGTAGCGGTAGGTAGGCTCCCATTTCGATTTATCCTGTGGATAGGTGTACAAAAAGATTGGAATGCCCGATGCACTTTCTATACGTTTCACCTCGTAATCCCCTACAGCAAAAGCCAGCAAATAACTGCTCATGGTGGCGTTCATCTTGTAGCTCCATATGCCCCTGCCTTTTACCGTTTTGTTCTTTGTAAGTTTTCCGTTGGCTACCACCTCATAAAGTGTATCCATGGCTATGGTGGTACTAAAAGTTACCTTTTCCTCCATCAGGTCCGGACTTGGGACCCAATGGCTGCTGTATTTGCCCTGGCCCTGTGTCCAGATCTGTTCATTTCCGGGAATGGTATCGGTCCAGCCCAGGAAGTACACCGCCTGTTTGGGTTGTGCCTTGTAGTGCAGCTCCAACCGGTATTTCTTTCCCGGCCGCAGGGCCTTCCATACCACCAATCGCCTGCCATCATTGTTGAATTGTACGCTACGGCCATTTAATTGGACATCATCAAATGTCATCCCACGGGCATCCAGGTAGAGGGAATCTATCTGCTTAGTAGCTTTAAAGCTGTAGCGCACCTTTCCCTGCAGGGTTTCCTGATAGGGATCGATTTCCAGGGCAATGGAGGCCTTGGTGTAATCGTAGGGCCAGATGGGCTGGCCCATTGTCGTGTGCCAGGCAATAAAGACCACAACTGTAATCAAAAAGTTTTTCCCAAAAGCGTGCATCGTTATTCAAATTTAGTGTTTTGGAAGATTGCAGTTCACTCAGGGAACTAGTATTTTCGTTTTGTCATGAGCACTTCCCTCCTAGCTCCCATCACCTACCTCAAAGGGGTGGGCCCCAACCGGGCTGAGGTCCTGAATAGTGAACTGGGTATACAGACCTATCAGGACCTGCTCCACTTGTTCCCCAACCGCTATATAGACAAAACCCGCTACTACAAGATCAATGAACTGCAACGGACATCGGCCGAGGTTCAGTTAGTGGGAAAAATTGTGAATATCCAAAGTGTGGCCCAAAAAAGGGGGAGCCGACTGGTGGCTACCTTTGTGGACGATACCGGGGAAATGGAACTCGTCTGGTTCCGCAGCCAGAAATGGATCCGGGAACAGCTGCAACTCAACACACCCTATGTGATCTTTGGTCGGACCAACTGGTTTGGTGGCAAGTTTTCTATGCCCCACCCGGAAATGGAACTGCTGGAAGAACACAATAAAGGGCTGCGCATAGCCATGCAACCCATTTATCCCTCTACAGAAAAGCTTTCAGCCAAAGGGGTCACCAACCGGGTGATCAGCAAATGTATGCAGCAATTAATCTCGGAATACCCGTCGGGATTTGCAGAAACCTTGCCGGACTATCTCAGGGATGAGCTGAAACTGCTGACGAAAACAGAGGCATTGCGCAACATCCATTTCCCGCAAAACCAGGAAAAACTGGCAAAGGCACAATTCCGGTTGAAGTTCGAGGAGTTGTTATACGTACAACTGCAGCTCCTGCTAAAAAAGATCAGCAGAAAACGCAAGATCAAAGGGTATCCTTTTTCCCAGGTGGGGGAACAATTCAATCGCTTCTTTGCCCATTATTTACCCTTCGAACTCACTAAAGCACAGAAACGCGTCCTCAAGGAGATCCGGGCCGACCTTGGCAGCCAGGCCCAGATGAACCGTTTATTGCAGGGCGATGTGGGCTCAGGTAAGACGATCGTAGCCCTGATGTCCATGTTGTTAGCTATCGATAACGGCTTCCAGGCCTGTATCATGGCCCCCACAGAAATCCT
>NZ_CEYNTP010000271.1:0-3422 GCF_982873095.1 Lentiprolixibacter sp.
GCTATTCATTTTGAATACTGAGCTTTAAGTAGCCAACGCTTCAATCGGGGGTGTGGTTTTTGTAGTTTTCCATCCGAGGTAACCGGCTATCAGGGTCATTGTCATTCCTATAAACATCAACCATGCACCTGCAGCTGGCAGGGAGGTGACATCAAAGTTGAGCATTTTCGTATGTCCAAACAGAGGCGGTTTATAGGACATTGGAGTACCATCAGGATTGGTCAGTTTCATAATGGCATTTGGGTCCAGGTTGGTCCCGTAATCTACCATCCACTCATTGAAATCATACATCCCAAGGATGCCCAGAACGGACATCAGCAGGAACCAGCCAAAGAACCATTTATATCCTATTTTTCTGGAATATCCCAGGATACCAGTAAGGACGCCAAGAGTAATCATTCCCCCAACGACTATGGGAAAAACACCGAATTCCCACATGTCTTCATCCTTCGGCAGGGTCTTCATTCCTATGTAGTGGTTCAGACCGTCTATGTTTTGAATGTCAAATTCGCTTACGCCCCTTAATCCATTGATATGAATATTCATTCCAAGGGGTTCAGGGTATTGAGGCGCCCCAAGCATAATATTCCACAGGGGCAGGAAGTATAATCCCAAAAGGAACAAAGGCCCCAGGATCATTAGTATACTCGCTTTTCTCATAGTTTTTTGCTAGTGTTTGGTTTGGGAAGGAAAAGGAAAAGCGGGCAGGTTTTATCATGCAGCCCGCTTCCCCATTTTATCCAAAAAATCCCAGAACCTTATTATTCTCCAACGGACCAGGCCAAATCAATGCTGGCATTAGCTGGAGATACCCTTACATATCCCTGCATCTCCTGGTGTAATGCAGAGCAGAAATCGGTACAATAAAATGGCCATACCCCAACTTGTTTTGGCTCCCAGACTATGGTCTTTGTCTGCCCTGGCATAACAAGTATTTCCGATGTGTTGGCACCTATGGCAGCAAACCCGTGGGGCACGTCAAAATCCTGCTCGTGGTTGGTCACATGGAAGAATACTTTATCTCCCACTTTAACACCTTCTATGTTATCCGGAGTAAAGTGGCTGCGGATAGTGGACATGTAGATGTGGACCTCTTTGCCGTTGCGTTCCACGCGGGCATCAGCTGGTGACTTGATACCATAGGGATGGTTGTTTTCATCCAATCGGTAAATTTTCTTGGAATTGGGTTTTAACAACTCTGCTGGGCAGCCGGCCGCATAGTGGGGTTCCCCGTGTGTGGGAAAGTCATATAACAATTCCATCTTCTCCCCTGATATATCATAAATCTGGGCAGAGTGCTCCATTTCCGGCCCTGTTGGGAGATAACGGTCTTTGGTGATCTTGTTCATCGCAACCACGTATTTCCCAAAGGGTTTCCTGGAGTTTCCTCCCGGGATCATCAAGTGGCCTACTGAATAGAAAGTGGGTTTACGGTCTACTACTTCCCAGGATTCCAGTTGCCATTTCACGACCTCTGAAGAAATAAAGAAAGTAGTGTACGCATTTCCATTCCCATCAAACTCTGTATGTAATGGTCCAAGGCCTCCACTTTTCACTACTCCTGCAAGCACCTTTTCGAAATTTAAGATGGGTATCCCGTAAGCCTCCCCCTCAAATTCTTCTGCTTCTATGGCAGCGAGCATTTTGTCAAAAGAGTGTACGGTGATATCAGCTGAAAGCTTACCGGAGCCAATGATGTACTGTCCAGACGGATCTACATCACAACCATGAGGAGACTTGGGTGTGGGAAGCAGATAAACTGCACCAGGAACCTGGGTAGGATCAACTGTGAGCACTTCCTTCTTCATGGTTGAAGTGGCCATATGCCTGCTTTCATCATATACATTGTGCGCATAATTCGCGGGCACCATAGTTCCTCCGCCGTTGCTTATGTATTCCTCGATTTTCTTCCAGTTAATAGCCGCAATGAAGTCTTTGTCGTTCTGTGAAGCATTAACTTCAAGAAGGGAACTTGCCTCTTCCGTATTATAGGTAGAGAAGAAGAACCACCCGTGAGAATCCCCTCTTCCAGGATGGGAAAGGTCATAGTTGAATCCGGGCATTATAACCTGGAATTTGATTTCCATGTGCCCGTGTTCGGGATCGACACTAATAAAGGTCAAAGCGCCTTTAAAGTTCCCTTTGTATTCATTTATGGGCATATCCCGTTGCGGTACAGGTACGGAAAACCGGGTACCTGCTACTACGTATTCCGTATTTTCGGTAATGAAAGACGAGCTGTGGTTCCCCGCACTGTTGGGCACCTCTATGATTTCTTCTGTTTCAAAGGTGCTCAGGCTGATACGGGCAATTCGCGGGGTATTATTACCGTTGACAAAGATCCAGCGACCGTCCAATTCCCCATTCGTCTGTGAAATGTCTGGATGGTGAAGGTCATCCCAGGGAACAAATCCATGAGATGTATTCAGCAAGGGCTTGGATTCTTCAGAATATCCGTATCCGGATGTCGGGAATTGGGAAAAGACCGGGATCTCCTTGAACATCCTTCCTGAAGGAAGACCATATACAGTTAAGTTCCCGCTGTATCCTCCCGAGAGGAAAGCATAATATTGATCCTGTTCCCCGGGTGCTACATAAACTTTTTCTGCAGCACTGGAAGACAGGGCGCCATTTGAACTGCCTCCCCCCTGGTTACAAGCGGTAAAAAGCAGTGCCATTCCTGAAAGGGCTACTGCTATCTTAAGGGTAAATCGTTTCATAGTGTTTTATTGTTAATTGATTGGTAAATTATTCTTGTGGGGGCAGCATGACCTTGTCCACTACATGTATGATCCCGTTGCTCGCGGGAACGCTGGCGATAATTTTGGCACCTCCAACAAAGACATCTTCTCCTTTAACTTCAACAGTTACGTTCTGGTCATTGGCCTGACCCAGTTTTGTGAACTTCTTCAGGAACTCCTTACTGTAATTCCCCGGGGTAACATGGTATTTCAAAATGTTTGCCAGGGCGTCCTTGTTTTCCGGTTTTAGGAGATCTTCCACCGTTCCGGCCGGCAGGGCATCGAAGGCATCGTTCGTTGGGGCAAAAACCATTAGTGGTCCTGCATTGACCAGGGCATTTTCCAAATCCGCGGCCTGTACAGCAGCCACGAGTGTAGAATGATCCGGAGACTTAACGGCGATGTTAAGGACATTAGGTTCAGAAGTTTCATCCTCAATAAAGGCCTGACCCTGCTCTTTGCTCACTTCGATTCCGGAGGTCGTGTCACCAGACAAAGACGTTTTATTGGGGTCGGTTTTGCACCCCAATATTAATAGAATAGCCAGTAGCACTGACCATGCTATGGGTTGGTTGCTCATTTTCATATTGTGCTATTTTAAGGTTCTGAAATATTCAAGGACGGCTCGCGCCTGATCTTCGGTAAGCCCCTGGTTGGCCATGGGGGATCCGTTAAATTCTA
>NZ_CEYNTP010000272.1:0-3392 GCF_982873095.1 Lentiprolixibacter sp.
GGATCCGTCAGATCTCCAATATAGATATTGATTTCAGCGAACAGAAGCAGGCGCTCGAAGAGCAATTCAAATTCCTGTATCAGCTGGCCGAACAAACAGACCAGAGTTTCCTGGGTGCGGTGAGGGCTCAGGAAGCCAAACAAAAGAAAGGCCTGGATAAACTGGAGAAGCGATTGCTAAAGGCGCAGAAACGAAAACTCAGGGATGAGGTCCAGCGTATTACTTCCCTGCAGGAAGCCCTTTTTCCAGGACAATCCTTGCAGGAACGAAAGCTGAATTTCTCGGAAATGTACCTTGAAGTAGGTGAGGAGTTGATCCCTGGTCTCCTGGAAAAATTGCGCCCGCTCGACCTTAATTTTACTGTACTTACTTACTGATTATTTGGCGCTATTTTCCCGTCCAAATCCCGTACTTTTATATAAAATTTCATTCATGCACAAAGTAGATATCGGTCTTGTGGAGATGACCCTCGACGTAGTGAAATACGCCATTAACAGGATCACCAATGTTGCACCTAATCTCGGGAAACCCAAAAAGGAAAAGGAGTTAAAAAAACTGGCAGGCGAGACGATCACGCCAAAAGGGATAGGAGGGGAGAAAGCCTTTCACCTTTTCCGGGATGTGTTGGTAAAAGCAACGATCCCCATTGACCATCCCAGGCATCTGGCCTTTGTCCCGGCGTCTCCTACCAGGGCCGCGGTCATGTTTGACCTTGTTACTTCGGCCTCCAGTATCCATGGAGCCTTCTGGATGGAGGGGGCAGGGGGAATCTTTTGTGAAAATGAAGCCATGAAATGGCTGGTATCCCTAACAGGCATGCCTAAAGGTGCCCATGGAGTATTTACCAGCGGGGGTACTGCGGCGAACCTCTCCGCAATGGTAGCCGCAAGGGAAGCCTGGAGAAAGGGAATTCAAAATGGAAAAGAACGGGGTATTGTAATTACCTCTTCCGGTGCACATTCTTCGATCAAAGCCATGGCCAAGGTGATCGATGCGGATGTCTTGTTGGTGGAAACTGAGGATCGCATGACCGCCGAGGCCCTGGAAGCCCGGATATCTTCATTGGAACCGGGACAAAAAGAGCGCCTCTTTGCCGTGGTAGCCACAGGGGGCACCACAAATGCCGGGATCATCGATGACCTCAAGGGAATTGCAGCCACCTGCAAGAAACACCAGCTTTGGTTTCATGTGGATGCGGCCTACGGAGGGGCAGCCCTGGTAGCCGATTCCGTTAGGCATTTGTTTGATGGGATAGAAGAAGCAGACAGTGTAACCATCGATCCCCACAAGTGGCTGTTCTCCCCCTATGATTGTGGAGCCATTATTTACAGGGACATGGAACAGGCCAAGATGGCCCATGCCCAGGAGGGTTCTTATCTGGATATTTTTTATGACGAAGGGGCAGTAGGCTTCAACCCTGCAGATTATCAGATACAGCTGACCCGCCGACTTCGTGGGTTGCCACTATGGTATTCCCTGGCTACCCATGGAACGGAGAAATACAAATGGGCGGTGGAAAGAGGTATCAACCTTGCCCTGCTTGCAGGAAAAATGATTGAAAACCACCCCCGCCTGGAACTGGTCCGTGAACCCGCATTATCCTGCGTTTTATTCAGGAGGAAAGGATGGTCTGCTGAAGATTATAAAATGTGGACCTACAGGAATCACGAAGATAATGTGGCCCTAGTGGCGCCCACCAAATGGAAAACTGGGACCGACTATGAAACCGTGGCCCGCTTCTGCTTTATCAACCCGGATACCACCGAAGACGATATCAAGGTGATCCTGGAAACTATGGTTTAAGGAACCAGGAATTCTGATTCCCACAGGTCTTCTTCCCATGAATATTGTACGCGAATGTGGTGGGGTCGTTTCAGTTTGAGGTATTCGATCCTGTGCGGGACTATTTTTATAATACAGAAGTGGTTTTCTTCATTCAGGTACTCCAGCTTGTCCGGATGTTCAAGGGCAGTTCCCGGAGCAGCAACTGTGGTATAATCTTTTCGGGCTTGTGGCTGTATGCCGCCCCAGTACTTTTTCAGTGTTTCCTCATCCTTAAGAATGTAAGCAAGCCCCTCCATTCTTACCTGTAATAATTTTTCCGGATGAAAAAAAAGCAAGCCTACTTTGTTGTTTTCTGTAAGGTGGATGATTTTTTTTGACCGCACGTCAGTGTAAAATAAAAGTGTGAAGTCACCTTCCACTTCCCTGAGTACTACAGTTCGCTGCCGTGATATGGGCTCCAACCCCACAGTGCCAAGGGTGAAATAACGAAACGGATGGTCTTTTTTATCAACCCCGGCACGGAGTTCCTGCTTAATTTCTTGGAGGTAAGAATTTGTCATTATTGTGAAGGAATAAGTCATATAAAGATAAAAAATTTAAAAATGAGGTAGGGTATTTTCAGTGTGGATTGTTATATAGACAAATTGCAATGAAAAAGGATACTACTTCATCCTTATAAGCCCCCAAATTATAGGGATGAAGTTTTTAAAAAGACAACATTGATTGTGTTATAATAAGTTCATGTGTTTAGGTTGGTTTTTGATTAGAAAAGCCCCGGCCCTGTAAGGTCGGGGCTTTTTCTTTTTCCAATGGTACCTCCTGAGCTTATATCTGATAGTTAACAAAAAATCAGTCCCAGTCTGGATTTCAATCAGGCCATTTTGCTATTTTTGGCCATGCAAAACAACGTCCTGATTCTCGACTTCGGTTCCCAATACACCCAATTAATAGCCAGAAGGGTTCGTGAACTGAATATTTTCTGCGAAATTAAGCCCTATAACCACCCACCTGACTCCCTGGACGAATTCAAAGCCGTTATCCTGTCGGGCTCGCCTTTTTCTGTGCGTGCCGGAGATGCGCCCCACCCGGATCTGTCCGAGATCAAAGGAAAGCTGCCGTTACTGGCCATCTGTTACGGAGCCCAGTACCTGGCGCATTTCTTTGGAGGGGATGTGGCCCCATCCAATACCCGGGAATACGGTAGGGCAAGACTGACCAATATTGATGGGCAAGAACCTTTTTTCTACGAGATTGCTGAAGGTTCCCAGGTATGGATGAGCCATAGTGACACCATTAAAGAATTACCGGAAAAGGCAGTGCGTTTGGCCAGTACCTCTGATGTAAAAAATGCAGCATATAAAATAGAGGGTGAAACCACCTATGCCATACAGTTCCACCCTGAGGTCTACCACACCACCCAGGGGAAACAACTGCTGGAAAATTTCCTGGTCCATATTGCAGGGCTCAAACAGACCTGGACGCCAGACGCCTTTGTAGAAACCACAGTTGCTGCACTGAAGGAGAAGCTCGGCAATGATAAGGTAATCTTAGGTCTTTCAGGCGGGGTGGATTCCACTGTAGCCGGTGTTTTGCTGAACAAGGCCATT
>NZ_CEYNTP010000273.1:0-3369 GCF_982873095.1 Lentiprolixibacter sp.
AGCTCTCAACATGGCTCAAATCCCTCCTGAAGGACCGGTGCATGATTGGTTTCATAGAAGCCACCCAACCCGGCACTCAGGGTCGGGTTACAACACTAAAACTCCAGAGAATTATTTCTGGTCTTATGCTCCGGCAAAAGCCTATGATGCTCTGGTCTTTTTGGATAGCACCAATCCAGTAGCGGCAATAAACAAAGCGGATTTTGATGTGATCTGGATGCTGGATAAAAAGCTCGACCATCCAGTGAATCTAGATTTTGAAAGTGATCAATCCGGTGAACTTCCCGAGGGCTGGCTGGTCTGGTCGAAGTTTCAAAGAGTTGGGGTACAGTTTAAAGTTACCGATGAGAATCCGTATCAGGGAGAACAGTCCGTATTGCTATATCGCCCTGAAGGGATCACATTCGGAGAGTTGACTCCCAACTTAACTCAAACAATAGATGCAAAACCATACCGAGGAAAAAAAATTCGGGTACTTGCTGCTTCCCGGTCAGACGTAACAGCGCCAGGATTTGCATTTTTAAGACTGGTGGTTGAACCCGATGTACTTCAAAGTGCTCATGATGGATCACCTCCCCTGTTTGACAGTCTCGATCAGTTCCGCATTGAATCCTCTCAATGGGAAATGCTTGAGATAGAAGCAGAGGTTCCTGAAATTGCAAATGCCATTAATTATGGTGTTTATCTAAGAGACTTTGGAACGGTTTGGTTGGATGCAGTCCAGATAGAAGTAATTGATTGAATTCCTAATAAATTAGGTATAGAAAGAAGGCTGCACCTATATAAGACCATAGGTGTCCATAAAAACCAACTTCTGGAAATATGAAGATTTTAAGCACTACACCTCCCTTAAACTGATGGTCCAGATCATTTTACGGTTGCGGAATGAGGGGTTGTTGACGAAGGATGAGATCGTTTATGTTTAGGTATATGCTGCCTTTCTTGTGATTATTTATTCACAAAATTCTTACTAATACAGTCTAAGAACATAAAAGATATAGGGTTAATGACTATATTCAGATGTTGTGCATAATTCTGTTCGATAATCCATGAAAACTATAAACATTGTAGTCCTTATACTTACCGTTATATTAAAATTGAATGCGACATATTCTCAAAATTCAGCCGGAACACCGACTGAATTGGTGAATTGGATTGACTCTCAATTTACTAATTCAATGGACTCACTGAATATTGCCGGGGCTACCTTTGTTTTAATACGTGGAGATGCTATTGCCCATATTAAAGGCTATGGTTTAGCTGACATTGAGAAGAATATCCCTGTTAACGATTCTACCACACTTTTTGGATTAGCTTCTATTTCAAAAACCTTTGTTGGTGTTGCAATTATGAAATTGTATGAAGAAGGAAAGTTAACGCTCGATGAAGACATTAACCAGTATCTAAAGTCACTAAAGGTTGACTATGTGTATGACAACCCGATAACAATAAGGCAACTATTAACCCATACAGCTGGCCTTGATGAACGCAATTTGGAAAATCGGGTTAGAACTGAGAAAGAGGTTATTTCACTGGGGGAATATTTAGCGAAGAGGCTGCCTCCGCAGATTAGACCATCCGGAGAGGCATTAACGTACTCGAGTCACGGTTATGCATTACTAGGTCTTATTGTGGAAGACATTTCGGGAGTTCCTTTCCATGAGTTCGTAAAAAAAAGAATTCTACAACCCCTTGAAATGGAATTCAGTAGTTTTAAAAAACAGGCCGCCTACGAGAAAAACTACGCAAAAAGTTACTTGCAAAAGGGCGATAGGCTCATTCCATATGAAACCTCCTTTATGCACCAGTATCCAGCCGGATCGATGACTTCAACCGCCAAGGAGATGAGCCACTACATTTCAATGCTGCTTAATCATGGCCGTTATAAAGGTAAAAGACTATTGGATAGTTTGACCGTTTCTAAAATGTTTACTCCAGCTTTCAAACATTATGAAAAAGCTCAAGATGGATGGCTTTTGGGATTTTACGAGAGGCATTGGAAAGGTTTGCAGGTTGTTGAACATGGAGGTGATATAGATGGTTTTGCGAATACCTTGATGCTAATTCCTGAAAAAAGCATTGGCTTGTTTATATCAGTTAACGCTTCGAATTTAAAGGACAGAAAGAGCAGGCGCTTTATTGAAGACTTTACGAATGATTTGTTTGATAAAATGCTTCCTTCATATGCCCTAAAAGAAATGCATCTGGAGCCGCCGGATCTGGGATCTGTAAACAAGCCATTAAAAGCATTTCAAGGTGTATATCGACATACGAGGTATGCGCAAACAACATTAGATAAGGTTGCTGTCTTTATAGGTCTTGCTCCTGAAGTCCATATTGACCTTAAAAATGACACCCTAGTATTACGGGAAAAGAATGAGCAATTAGTCCCAGTTTCCGACCTAACCCTTTATGGAACAACCGAAAAAAAGAACTACGCGTTTGGAGAAAATGATGAAGGAGATATAGCGTATTTTTTTTCGGATACTCAATCGTACCATAGACTAAAATGGTTTGAAACGGTAAAGTTTCAATTAATCTTGATCGGAAGTATTGTTTCTATATTCCTGATCTTCCTTTTTGGAACCCTTGTTCAGTACCTATTTTTAGCTAAAAAGAAAATACATTCGGTGGGAAAAATAAACCTTGCTATCGCCCTTCTCACACTCTTTTTCTTAACTTCTTTTGGATTAATCTTATTGAAAACAGATCCGTATCAATTCAATTACGGTATTCCTCTAATATTAAAATCTGTTCTTATCCTGCCATTTATCATTATTGTACTTGTACTATCGTCTGTATATCTTTTGATCAGGGCTATTCGACTAAAGCAAGTAGGCTTTTGGAAGTTAAATTTCGCCGTTAGCATTGCAGCAGTGTTTTTCATTGCCTGGTTATATTATTGGAATTTAATTGGCTTTAATTATTAAATATCAACCTTCTGGAAATAGGGTGACTTCAAGCATTACACCTCCCTAAAACTCATGGCCCATGTGCTTGGAATTCTTTACCCCAAAGAAGATTTTTGAGGTATATCAGTAAAACGTAAATTAGATATGCCTTATAATATCAATAACCATGATGCCTAAAATCTGGATATATTTCCTTTTGTTATGGATCCCGCTATCCTGCCAAAAGGCCGATAAAAAATACGTTTTTGTTGAGGGTAAAGACATTTACTCGCCAGAAGGTGAGCGTTTGCATTTAAAAGGGGTGAATCTGGGGAATTGGCTGTTACCAGAAGGCTATATGTTTAAGTTGCGTAACTGTAACTCCCCGCGTAAAATAGACCAGGCCATCCGGGAATTGATAGGCAATAGTGCTACCACTGCCTTTTGGGACGCCTTCCTCGAGAATCACATAACCGAA
>NZ_CEYNTP010000274.1:0-3368 GCF_982873095.1 Lentiprolixibacter sp.
ACCCTGCTCTTTGGCATGTTATACGACCGTTACGCGAAACGGGTATACAACAAATGCAATGGTTTTGCTAGGTCAGAAGATGAAGCGGAAGACCTTACTCAGGATGTATTCCTGAACATTTTTGTAAAACTGGGTAGTTTTCAGGGCAGGTCTAAATTCTCAAGTTGGGTGTATGCCCTCACCTACAATTACTGTGTGAACTATGTGAATCGGAACAAGGAGCGGAAGATAAAGGAAAAGACCGATTCATTTGATGTAGAGGAGCATAACCTGGCCGTGGAGGTGGAAGATAAGAGTCTTTTCATGCTGCGATCGGAAAACCTTAAAAAGGCACTGGATCTGGCACCTGCTGAAGAAAAAACGCTCTTACTCCTGAAATACCAGGATGATGTATCCATAAAAGAATTGGCAGCACTTATGGATATCGGGGAGAGCGCTGTTAAAATGCGGCTGAAACGCGCAAAGGCAAGATTAGTGGAAACCTATAACGCATTACCGTAATGGCAAAGAAAACCAATAATCCCTTTAAAGAACTGGACAAACGGGTACTGGAAGTGCCCCAGAGTCTTAAGAAAAAGGTTATGCAGGATGTGGCCATAGCCAAGTTGCTTATGGAACTGGGGGCCTTATTTACCCTCAGTTACCAGGATATTATCTCAGGGGTATTTAAATCCCGTCGAAAATCATAATACTTCACAAAACACCTAATACACAAGACCTATGGAATCAATTGGAAATTTAGCCACCGAATCGTTGAAATCAATTATCGCGGACATCCTCTCTGTCCTTCCCGGTATTATTGGCGCCATCATCGTAATCCTTGTAGGGTGGCTGGTTATCAAGATCATATCATTTGTGTTGAGAAAAATCTTTCGCCTTGCCAAAATCGACAAGGTTTCTGAGAGGGTGAACAACGCACAGTTGTTTGGGGAGGAGAGTAATATAAAAATAGATATTGCCAAAATTTTACTCGGCTTTGTGAAATGGGTCTTATGGCTCACCTTTATAATTGTTGCTGCAGATGTATTGGGGCTTTCCGTGATATCGACAGAAATTTCCAATCTGTTACACTATCTCCCTGTCTTGCTCAGCGCGATGGTGATCCTGATGATCGGAATGTTTGCGGCCAAGTTGCTGAAAAAAGCCCTGCAAAGTGTCTTTGATTCCATGGGTGTTGGAGGTGCTAAGATCATCAGCAGCATCGCCTACTACATCCTGTTGATCTTTGTGCTGATTACGGCATTGAACCAGGCAGGGATCAATACCGAAATCATTACCAGCAATATTACCCTGGTGATCGGGGCCTTCCTGCTGGCCTTTGCATTGGCACTGGGACTGGGTTCCCGGGAGATTGTTGCTGATCTACTAAGTGCCTTCTATGCAAGAAGGACCTATGCCGTTGGAGACAAGATTAAAACCAAGAATATTGAGGGGACTATTGAAGCTATTGATGGCATTTCAGTAACAGTAAAAACCAGGGAGGCCAAAGTGGTGGTCCCCATTAAGGAAATCGTTCAGGATAAAGTAGAACTTCAATAAACCTGCTGGTTTCTGGAGAAAGGAGTAAATTCAAACACTTTTTTAACTACATAATTTTAATACAAATGGGAAAATTCGAAATTAGAAAAACCAAATCAGGTCAGTTCAAGTTCGACTTGAAAGCTGGGAACGGACAGGTAATCCTGAGCAGCGAGACCTATAAGTCAAAGGCCAGTTGTAATAACGGGATCAGTTCTGTTAAGCGCAACTGCGGAAATGACAACAGGTATGACCGGAAGACGGCTAAAAATGGCAGCCCGTATTTCAACCTGAAAGCGGCTAACGGACAGGTGATCGGTACCAGTGAAATGTATTCGGGTACAGCAGCCATGGAAAATGGGATCGCTTCTGTAAAATCTAATGCTCCGGATGCAGCGGTAGATGATCAATCATAGTATATAGTAAATCAATCCACAATCATAAAAAGCAAATATGAAAAGACAAGTAATTTTAGCGCTGTTCTTTATGGGCGCATTATTCGCACAAGCGCAGACGGAAGCAGAGTTGAAGGCGGACCTGGCGGTTAAGAAAGACTCAATCGCGGCTATACAGGGACGTGCAGATGCCATTCAGGCACAGATCGATGCCCTTCCCGGCTGGAAAACCGGGGCATTCGGGACCATTGGGATGAACCTCTCCAATTTCAGCAACTGGTATGCCCAGGGATTTCCGAACAACTCCTCAGGGAACATCGGGGTCACGGTCAATGCCTTTGCCAATCTTAAGGAAGACAAGTTCTTCTGGAGAAATTCGGCAAATGTGAACCTTAACTGGGTGAAACTGGATGACAAGGATGACCCTACCGATAATGACAGCTTCCGCGCGGCGACCGATGTCTTCAACATCAGTTCTCTTTACGGAAGAAACCTTAGTAAAACCTTTGCAGTTTCCGGTCTTGCGGAATACCGCACAACGGTGATCAACAATTTCAATGATCCGGGCTACCTGGACGTTGGGGTTGGGGGTACCTGGACACCCATCGCGGATCTTGTTGTGGTCATCCACCCGCTGAACTACAACTTTGTTTTCAGTAGTGAGGACGACATCTTTGAATCCTCTGCCGGTGCTAAGATCGTTGCCGACTATACCAAAAAACTCGGGGCAGTTAATTTTAAGTCGAACCTCTCCATGTTCCAGAGTTACAAAAGTTCAGATCTGAGCAACTGGACCTGGATCAACTCGTTTGCCTATACCCTGTGGAAAGGGATTGGGGTAGGCTTTGATTTTGGCCTGAGGAGCAATAAGCAGGAGGCGCTTAACTACTCCATTAATACCCTGGGCAACACAGGGGAGACCTTTGATAGCGTGGACAACGAGTTGCAATCGTACTGGCTCTTTGGCCTCAGTTATGCCTTTTAATAAACCAAGTATTTAGTAACCATTAAACTATAGAATCATGTTAAAAGAATTCAAGAATTTCATTATGACGGGCAATGTGATCGATTTTGCAGTGGCCGTTATTATGGCTGGCGCCGTTGGCCTTGTCATCAACGGGTTTGTAGGCGATATTGTTATGCCCATAGTAGGGGAGTTTACCGGAGGTGTAGACTTTGCCAACCTGAAGTATGTACTCACAGAAGCCTCCGGGGTGGAAGGAGAAGAAGGCTTTGTGGCCGAGAACGCTATCCGCTGGGGGGCCTGGGTTAATACCCTGGTGAACCTGGTTATGGTAGGTTTTGTGATGTTCCTTATTGTAAAGGCCTACAACAAAACCAAGAAGCCTGCAGGACCTGCTGCTCCGGCCGGACCTACGCAGGAGCAATTGCTCGCAGAGATCCGCGACCTTCTCAAGAAGTGATGCACACAGATTGATCCACGTCCTTTACATG
>NZ_CEYNTP010000275.1:0-3366 GCF_982873095.1 Lentiprolixibacter sp.
CTGACTACGGAAAATATTGGCAGAAAAATCCCCGACCGGCAGATTGAACTGGTTGTACTGGTAAGTGAAATCCGCGTTGAACTTGTCCCCGCGCCGGAAGCTCAGGGTAGCACTGTTCAGATAGCGGGACCCCCCGAACGAGCCGCCCATCACAGATCGTATATTAACTGAAATGGGTTTACTGCGGTTGGTGAAGAAAATCAGCTGGCTTTCCGCATGCTTATAGGTTCCGGGTTGAATGACTACTCCATCTGAGATCTCAAAAGCCTCCACGACACCTTCGGTGGTGAAATTGATCCCGGTATGGAATTCGGTGCCACTTTTGTATTCCCAGTGGTTGTCTATATGCAAAAAGCCTGTTTCCTGAAAACCTTCAAAATTCCAATATCCCCGATAAGAGATATGTGGCCTGTACTCCAGGATCCGTGCGTTTTTCTTTTTAGGGCGCATATGGTGCAGTACGAGTGCCTCAGGTTTACGGAAGGAAGAGCGAAGGAGAAAGCCCACCTCCGGGTTAAACCCTTCCCCTACTTCGGTATAGGCAGCACGCATCACCCAGTTGTTCCATTGATAATCGGTCTGGAATTTAAAAGCGTGGGCATCATCCGGATCTTCAGGATCTGAGGAACGGGCATAAAAACCAGACATTCTTGCCTTATTCCCGAGCCCCAGTTTGCCATCAAGGGCAAAAGTGCGGTTGTAATCCTCATCCGTTTCCAGGCCGGTCCTGCTAATAAAGGCTGCCCCCAGAGCAGTCCGCCCACGGAATTCGTGGTTAACGCGTGCAACAGTGAAATTGTTCTTTTCGATCCCTACATCGTCCACATCATCCGTAAACATGCTCAAAAAGCCTACATTGGTCCGGTTGAGTTTTCCGGACAAGCGTGCACCTCCTATTATGGGCACAATATTCCCGTCCTCTCCAATACCAATACGCCTGCTAAAGAAAAGATCTACTTCACCAGGGCTTCCTACACTGAAAAGACCGGCATTTTCCAGGAAAAAGGGCCGCTTCTCCGGAAAGAAAAGATTAAAGCGGTCGAGATTCACTTGCTGGTCATCTACCTCCACCTGGGCAAAATCCGTGTTGTAGGTCAGGTCCAGCGTGAGGCTGGGAGTAATACTGTATTTGATATCCCCCCCAACTTCAGGGGTAAATTCCGTACTGGGGTCGGCCACTTCGTAATCCCGGTCGAGCCGACCCAGGACATAGGGGATTAATTTGAGGTTACCCGGATTACGGAGTTCTAAGCCGGTAAGCGTTCCTGCCAGGGAAAGCCGATTCAGGCTGAAACCTATTGGCAAGCTGGCCCAATAGACGATCTCATTGCTCTTACGGATATTCCTACGGAAGTTGATGCCCCAGTCCTTTCCGGCCTGAAAGCGGATCGTACGCAGGGGTATGGCAAATTCTGCACTCCAACCGAAATCACCAACCTTGGCCTTTACTTCAAAGGCAGCATCCCAATTGAGGTTAAACCCACCAATGGTTCCTCCCTGCTGGCGATTGGCATTAAAATTTCCCTGCCCTTCATTATCCACCTGTGCATCGTATTCCACTCCGAGGGAATTGGTCCCGAAAATAAATCCATTCTGACCATCCTTATAGGTATCCAGGATAAAAATAAAAGCATCTGTATTGTCGAGGTTGGCATCGCGACGCGCATCAGAAACCACTAATTGGTCAGGTTCGGCATCATAACAAACCACACTAACAAAGAAAGTGTCAGAAGTGTAGGCAATTCGGATCTCGGTCTTTTCACTGGCTGGCTGCCCGAAACTGGGCTGGGTCTGGATCAGGTCACCTAAAGGGGTAATGGCCTGCCATACCGGATCTTCCATCACTTCACCGTCAATATCCGGGATCTCAGTTAAAGCAATCGCCTGTGCCGTGGGGCGGTCACTTTCGAAATCCTGGGCCATGACGACCACGGGACATACAAATAGTAAAAAAAGAATTACCAACCTCAGTGAAGTAGCACTCAGCGCAGCTTGTAAAGACATCCAAATGACATTAGAAAGCTCTAAATGTAGTATTAATTTTGAAAATCAATGCGACATTTGTTACGTTGGGAAGTGTCTCAGCTAAGATTGTGCGTGTAGACAATTTGCCTGCCAGAATTTTATGCCTAACTTGAGAACCGTTATCAATTATAAAAGACCGTAATGGTCATTCTACCCTTATGAAAAACCTCATTTTAATGTTCCTGTTTTCCCTGTTTTGCTTTGTAGGAAAGGGACAGGAAATAATTGAACTTCCAAACAATGCTCCTGGCAATGTCACCTGGGAAGAGGCTGAAAAAGAGTATTACTCCCCTATCTGGAAAACCCAGGTAGTGACCAATGTCAGTAAACCCACTATAGAGGTATTTCGCCCCAACGGAGTCCCCGCAAATGGTACGGGAGTTATCATTGCCCCGGGCGGGGGACTCTTCGCCCTGAGCATCAATAGTGAGGGCAAAGATGTTGCCCGCTGGCTCAACCAAAAGGGCATTACCGCATTTGTGTTGAAATATCGCCTTGTACCCACAGGCGAGGATGGCGTAAAAGAAGTCTCTGAAATTGGTGAAAAAATATATGAAAAAATTAGTCCGGTACTTCCACTCTCGGTTACCGATGGACTTAACGCCGTAGCCCATGTACGTAAGAATGCGAAAGAATTGGGGGTGCTTCCGGACAAGATTGGATTTATGGGATTCTCCGCCGGAGGTGCTGTCACAATGGGGGTAGCCTTTAAAGCTGATTTGGGTAATATGCCCAACTTTTTGGTGCCGGTGTATCCCTGGATGACGGTGTTAGGTACTTATGAGGTGCCTGAGGAAGCCCCGCCTATGGCCGTGGTATGTGCTTCAGATGACCCACTGCTCCTGGCCCCGGAAAGTGTACAGTTGTATTCTGCCTGGCAGGACGAGGGCAACCCTACTGAACTGCATATGTATTCCAAGGGGGGTCATGGATTTGGAATGCGCAAGCAAAATCTGCCATCAGATACCTGGCTGGCCCGGGTTTATGAATGGGCGGTTGCGGAAAAACTGGTCACTACTCCCACAACGAATTAACCTATGGGAAATGCCGGTATGCTACCTGCCCTTTTGATCGCACTTTTTATTAGTTCCCTAAGTGCCCAGGACCCCACTCGCTTCCAGGAGGAGGTACAAGACATCGCCTTGAAATACGATTCTATCTGGAATCCCACCATGGAAACCGTTGTATTTACGGGCAGCTCCTCCATCCGTTTCTGGGAAGAGCTTCAGGAGATCTATCCTGAATTTCAGGTCGTAAACACGGGGTTTGGCGGTAGCCATGCTTCGGACCTGCATCACTACTCCGAGGAGTTGATCCTGCGCTTCAAACCTGTAAAAGTCT
>NZ_CEYNTP010000276.1:0-3366 GCF_982873095.1 Lentiprolixibacter sp.
AGGGCAAAAACTTTCGAAAACTTTTTCCGTCTATGGGATCGGTATATCGCGAGCCGCGGAGAAAAATCGCAAGGAGGGGACGGACGAGGTAGCTAAGATTAATTAAGACCGGCCTCGGGAGCAGGTTGAGAAAGTATTTAAATGCACTTTTCAATTATTCGGTTTTCTTCCGGAATTCGTCTTCTTCGTTGCTTTTTATTCCCAGTGCTTCGTAGATGTACTGAAAGGTGGAGAGGAGTTCTGGTTGTCCATTTACCATCGCCACGTTATGTTCAAAGTGGGCACTTGGCTGTCCATCGGCGGTAAGGATGGTCCAGCCATCCTTCAATTGTTTGATCCTGCGCGTACCCATGTTGATCATAGGTTCTATGGCCACGACCATCCCATCTACAAGTTTTTTACCACGGCCCCGTTTGCCGTAATTGGGCATTTCCGGACTTTCGTGCAGTTTTTTTCCCAAACCGTGGCCTACCAGTTCCCGTACGACACCATAACCGTGGCTCTCACAATACTGCTGGATGGCAAACCCTACGTCACCTACACGATTCCCTACACGAAATTGCCGTATACCAACATAGAGGGATTCCTTGGTAACTCTGAGCAACTTTTTGATATCCGGGGCCACTTCTCCTACCTCAAAGGTATAAGCGTGGTCGCCATAGAAACCATTTTTTAGGGCGCCGCAATCCACTGAGATGATATCCCCGTCCTTGAGCGGTTCCTTGGTAGGGATACCATGAACTACCTGTGCATTCGGGCTCATATTCAAGGTGTTCGGGAATCCATACATCCCCAAGAATCCAGGTTCTGCCCCATGATCGCGGATAAAGCTTTCCGCAAGCCCATCCAGGTAGAGGGAATTAACGCCTGGTTTGATTTCGGATGCCAGCATCCCCAGGGTTTTGGATACGATCAGGGCACTTTCCCTGATCAACTCTATTTCTTCCGGAGTTTTGGTTATGATCATTGCTTGGGGTTGTGTTTTATACCAGGGATTCCTGCGTCATCAGCTCAGGTTTTGGAAGCCCCATCATTTTGAGGATGGTGGGGGCAATATCTCCCAGTACCCCGTCCTTTACAGTTGTAATATCGGGATCCACTACGATCAGGGGAACAGGATTTGTTGTATGGGCTGTGTTCGGGGAACCATCAGGATTAACCATGGTATCGCAGTTCCCGTGGTCGGCAATGACCAGGGTGGAATATCCGTGTTTTAAACCGGTGTTGATCACGGCCTCTGCACAGGAATCCACCACTTCACATGCTTTGATGGCCGCTTCCATTACTCCGGTATGCCCTACCATATCAGGGTTGGCAAAATTCAGGCAAACAAAATCCGCCCCTCCCTTTTCCAATTCCGGGACAATGGCATCCCGTACTTCGTAGGCGCTCATCTCAGGTTTAAGGTCATAGGTGGCTACCTTCGGCGATGGGCAAAGTATCCTCGATTCCCCTTCGAAAGGAACCTCCCTGCCCCCGTTGAAGAAAAAGGTAACGTGTGGGTATTTCTCTGTCTCGGCGATGCGGATCTGTTTCTTCCCTTCACGGGCTAGCACTTCCCCCAGGGTTTCCTGAATATTCTCTTTATCGTATACTACATGTACATCCTTGAAAGTGTCGTCGTAATTCGTCAGGGTTACATAATAAAGGTCCAGTTTCTTCATTTCGTATTCCGGAAAATCCTGCTGACTCAGTACCTGGGTAAGTTCCCTTCCCCGGTCTGTCCGGAAATTGAAAAAGATGACCACATCCCCTTCATTGATCCTGCCCTTGGGGCTCCCATTTTCATCGCAAAGTACAATGGGTTCTATAAACTCGTCGGTAATGCCCTGTTCATAGCTTTGTTCCATAGCGGCACCGATATCGGTACTTTTGGTACCCAATCCATTAACGACCAGGTCATAGGCTTTTTTTACCCTTTCCCACCTTTTGTCCCGGTCCATGGCATAGTAGCGCCCAATGACCGAGGCCAGGCGTGCATGGTTGGCCTCACAAAACGTATCCAGGTCCTCAAGGAAGCCCTTACCGCTTTTTGGATCTACATCACGACCATCGGTGAAGGCATGTACACACACGTTTTCAACGCCGTAGGAAGCACTGGCACGAAGAAGTCCTTTCAGGTGGTTGACATGACTGTGGACGCCTCCATCACTTACCAACCCCAGATAGTGTATGGTCTTATTGTTGGATTTGGCATATGCAAAGGCGTCTTTTAAGGCTTTTTCCTCTTTGAGCTTGTCTTTGTCAACGGCCATATTGATTTTCGCGAGATCCTGGTAGACAATGCGGCCAGCACCCAGGTTCATGTGCCCTACCTCGCTGTTTCCCATCTGCCCTTCCGGGAGCCCCACATTCATACCATCTGTAAGAAGGGTCGAATTAGGATATTTGGTATACAAACTGTCTACAAATGGGGTGTTGGCATTTTCAATGGCACTCACTTTGGGGTCAGGTGATTTTCCCCACCCATCCAGGATCATTAGAATAACCTTTTTGTTCATCATAAAGAGGCTCATATTCGTTAACACGCAAAAATAGGGTGAATTCACAAGGATTGCCAGTATTGTACAAAGCTTTTTTGGTGTACAGTATGTTCTGGCGAATGGATCTTACGGCTGTAAACAGGAATGTGCTATGTTAAACTTTCGTTATTGTCCTGCGAAAATCGAAACGTAGCAAAGAAAAAGGCGTCTATAAATTGAACAGCACAGTTTGTTCATCAATCAAAGAACCCTGACGCAATGTCAGGGTTGCTTTTTTCAATTAACAAATAGTGTTCCCGTAAAAGGGAGTTACTTAAAATTCAAATCCGGTAAATACCCGGTAAAAAAACGCGTAAAAGACGATCATCAGCATACAGGCGCAAAATACGGAGTACGCTTTTAGCAAAATCACCAGATAATCGGGTTTACAATCATCAAATGCCTTAAGGTAGATACCTTTTAATAGTAATAGTGTTCCCATATAGTGTCCTTTATAAAAGTAAAGCTATAAGGGCTAGATCAGGGAATCTTAAAAATTTGGGAGTCCACCAAATGTATCAAATCAGGGGTAAGCTGCTGAAAAATATAGGCAAACTACGCTTATTTCCCGTTGTACTTCTCTATAGCCCTTTTTATCTTGGCGATCCGGTTTTCCGGATCTGGGTGTGTACTCTGAAATTCCGGTACCCGGTTGGGGCCTGCTGCTTCTTTCAGTATTTCCATAACCCGGATCATTTCATTAGGGTCATATCCGGCCTGTATCATGAATAGTACCCCCAGTTCATCGCTTTCCAATTCGTCTCCACGCCCGTTCTTGAGCAGGGTG
The DNA here is from genome assembly GCF_982873095.1 of Lentiprolixibacter sp. Classification (NCBI taxonomy): domain Bacteria; kingdom Pseudomonadati; phylum Bacteroidota; class Flavobacteriia; order Flavobacteriales; family Flavobacteriaceae; genus Lentiprolixibacter; species Lentiprolixibacter sp. The sequence goes on from NZ_CEYNTP010000276.1 coordinate 3,310, forward strand.
TTTTGCCCTATACTACTAACAATGCTACCTGCATCTGCCCCTACAGAGGCCCCCATG
>NZ_CEYNTP010000277.1:0-3352 GCF_982873095.1 Lentiprolixibacter sp.
CACTCCTTTACTTCTACAATTCAGACCAATTTCATTTTTTGTTTAAACTTTAACATTTTTATTTAAACATTTCATTACTTTTATTTCTCAATTAATAAAGGATTATCATAAGACCGATAGAAAAAATCAAAAAAAGCACCATGAAAGAAGAAAATGCCCTTTGGGACACCCTTATAGATTCTAAAACCCTGTTGAACGGTCATTCCCATGAAGAACTTGGAGATGACCATTTTTACACAGGAGGTCTTGCGACCCCTATGAAACATGATGCCTTTGAAAAGAGTGATGAAGAGAAAAAGGAAACCATCGCCCTGCTTTTTGCACAGATCATGGATGTATTGGGGCTCGACCTGAATGACGATTCTCTGAAAGGAACCCCGAAACGGGTGGCCAAAATGTATATTGAGGAAATCTTTTCCGGCCTGGATCCCAAAAATAAACCCAAGGTGGCCCTGTTCGACAATAAGTACAAGTACAACCAGATGCTGGTTGAAAAGGATATCACCTTCTATTCCAATTGCGAACACCACTTTGTGCCCATTATCGGGAAGGCCCATGTGGCCTACATTTCCTCGGGAAAGGTGATCGGCCTGTCCAAACTAAACCGGATTGTACAGTACTATGCCAAACGTCCACAGGTACAGGAGCGGCTGACCAATCAGATTGGCGTGGAGTTACAGCAATTACTGGATACGGAAGACGTAGCTGTCATTATTGACGCTAAGCACCTTTGTGTCTCTTCCCGGGGAGTTCAGGACGATACCTCTGCAACAGTTACCTGTTTTTATGGCGGGAAATTCAACCAGCAGGAGAAGATTGCGGAATTACAAAACTACCTGAAGAACTAATCAAGGTATACTAAACATGCTAATACTCCTTATTTGTTATCTGCTGAAGAGGGTCCTTGTGTAAGTCCCCTGACAAATAAGGAGTATTATTTTAGGCCATGACCCGTCTTACCGACTTATGGCGTCCCCTTCATCTGCTTTATGGAAGATGACATCTTCCTCCGTCATGGCCAAAACCACCAATTTGATATAGTCATCCACGGTTTTCCGGAGATTTATAGGATCCGTAATATCGATGGATCCTCTCCAGATCAAACTGCGTTCCTTACCAACACAGATGCAGTACAGGGAGGTTTCCGCATGGTAAACCGTATATTGTTCATAGTAGTCATCTTCAAAGTAAATATCCTGGTGTGACAGGTAATCATCGCGAAACTGGTATTCATACCCTTCAATATCTGCCAGGCGTCTTTCGAAACTCTGCCGGTTTTCTGACCCCAGTACTTTGGTAAACAAAATGGCATCAAAATCCTTTTCCAATAATTGGGTTTCCACCTCGTCCAATTCTTTTTCAGTCTGCCGCGTGGCCGTAAAGGATACATCAAACAAATCGATGCTTCGCATGGCTTCCACCCCATAATTTGTAAACTCCCGTTTCATTTTTGTTTCAAAAAGCTCGCGGCCCTGTTCGTTGGGCGTCATCCCCACTACCAACACCTTATAAGCGTCGAAAGTAACAATCTCAGGGTTTTTCCAACTGCTGACCAGTTCTGCCGAAGAACATCCAAAGAGCCAAAATGCAAGAAGTATTATTGCTTTTTTCATAGTTCTAATTCAATAAGCGTTTCTGTTTTTCCTGGCGAATAACCTTGGAGAGCAGTGTAAAAAGTTGCCTCTTTAATCCACGGTAGGCCTCAAGGTAGCATTCCATTTCCTTAATCAGTTGCATGTGGGTTTCCCGGTAGGCCTTTTCCATTTTGGGCTGATCTACGTCATCAATCATAATTTCCAATTGATTCTCGTGTACCTGCACCCTTTTCAGGAGGGCCACCTGTTCTTTCTCGGCGTCGAGAATTTCACCTACCAACTGCTTGCTTTTATCATAGATCTTATGATCTATCAGGGCGTCGGTATAGGATTTCACAAGGCTATTTAGAAATAGCTGCTCATCCTCAATAAATTTCAGTTCGGACAACCATGTAAGTGTAGTACTGTGCATTTCCTCCGGGCTGATCCATTCGATGTAGCGAGGTGTTGTTCCCATGGCAATTATTTTAAATTACACCCTATTTGAATTGACAGGTACACCACCCATTGCAGCTTTCCCGTCTCAATTTCTACATCCAAGTTATACCGAAAATTCTCCAGGTGCCATGATATCCATCAGCCTGGGGACGACGTTTCTTCAATATTCCCCCGGCATAGTTGAATATTTCAGTTGAGTTGCTGATAATCGGCATCAAAGACCAGGACTTCAGTTTGGAGTTCCCGGGGACCATCCTGCTAAGAAGCACAACACGGGGCTTCACACCCAAAGGGTAACAGCCTCATTTAAACGCGGTCTGCTGGGCTCCCAACCCAGGGTGTCCCGGATTTTTAGATCAAATCCCTCCATGGCTGCGGGCTCCCCGTGAATCAGAAAAACGCCTTCGGGAATGTTTTTGATATTGCCGATCCATTTCATCAGGTCGGCCTGGTCCGCATGGGCAGACAGGCTCTGCATATGAGAAATTTTTGCCTTTACGGAATAATACTTACCAAAGATCTTGATTTCGGGTTCCCCGTCCAGCAACCTACGCCCACGGGTACCCTCTGCCTGGTACCCTACTAACAACACCCGAGTCTCTGGCTGAGATACCAGCTGCTTGAGGTAAGTGAGAATCCTGCCACCGCTGACCATACCACTTCCCGCAATAACAATTTTGGGTCGGGGATCATCAATCATTTCCCAGGTTTCGCGATAGGATGAAACCAGGTTCATATGGCTGCACATGGCATGGTATTCCGCCATATCCAGTTTATGACATTCGGGAAATCGCTCAAAGATCTCCAGAACATTCTGGCCCATAGGACTGTCAATGACAATTGGTATATTGGGGATTTGGTTCCGCTTATACATCCTCCAAAGCAGGAACATCAGCGATTGCAGTCGTTCTACTGCAAAACTTGGGATCAGCAAGTTTCCACGCTCACTTAACACCTCCTGGGTTAGCCGGGACAGTTGCACCTCAACTTCCTCATCTGGGTGCAGTTTATTGCCATAAGTGCTCTCTACAAAAAGATAATCGGCCCATTCCGGTTCCTTAGGCGGGGCAAGTAGCAGGTCATGGTACCTGCCCAGGTCACCAGAAAAAACCAGCACCCTGTCATTAATCTCGATCTCAATGTAGGTAGAACCCAGGATATGGCCATTGTAACGGAAACGATAGCGGATATGTTCAGAGGCCTTAACCCATACATCTTCCTCAACCGCGTGGAACCGTCCTATCGTCCGGTTGGCTTCCTCAAGTGTATAGAAAGGCAGTGCAGGATCATGACGGCTATATCCTTCCTGGTTGGCCTTT
>NZ_CEYNTP010000278.1:0-3270 GCF_982873095.1 Lentiprolixibacter sp.
AACCCGGCAAATGGGATGGTGATTTATTACCAGCTGCCCGAATTAAAGGAAGGAGAAACCCTGGCCCTTACGATCAAAGATGAACAGGGCCGGGTAGTCCGGACATTTAGTTCGGAAAAGGACCCCGACTACGTCCCCCACAATGGCGGCGGGGCTCCACCGAAACCGGTTCTCAGCAAGAAAAAGGGATTGAACAGGTTTGTGTGGGATAAGGGCTACCCCATCATGCCCGGGGTCCCCGATGTTTACATTGAGGCAAATTTCAGAGGGCATATGGCCCCTCCTGGAAAGTATACCCTTCAGCTTAGCCTCGGGGGAGATTCTGTGACTGCCACAGGGGAAATACGGGAAATGCCAGGTTTCGAAACCCAGACTGGGCAGTATGAGGAATACAATTCCTTTATGCTTGCTATGGAAAATAACCTAACCCAGATGCACCAAATGGTCAATTCCCTTTTTAAAGCACAGGGGCAGTTAAAGGACCTGCTTTCCGATATGGAAGATGGGTCCCTGAAAGATCAAGGTAACGCCCTGTTGGAGAAAATGAAAACCTGGGATGAACAAATGGTACAGCGGAAGTCAAAGGCCTATGACGATGTGGAAAATTTCCCTAATAAGTTTACCGCTGAATACCTGTTTCTGATCAACCAGACGAATAGTGCCATACCCAGGGTAAACAAATCCTCCCGGGACAGGCGAACGGAACTGGACCAGCAGTGGATAGGTTTAAGGAAAACGGCCAAAACGCTTATGGAAATGGAGTTGCCAAAGTATAACCAGGCCCTTTGGGAGGCAGGTATTGGAGCCGTCCGAATACCAAAATAGTGGAGGTATATTACCCCTATATCAAGGCATTACACCTCATTTTTGTGGTTACTTGGTTTGCCGGACTCTTTTATATGCCCAGGCTTTTTATTTACCATATTGAAGCCCTGGAAAAGGCTAGTCCGGAGCGCGAGATCCTGGCCAATCAATTCCGGCTGATGTCCAGGCGGTTATGGAATATCATTACCTGGCCTTCTGCAATATTGTGTACCCTATTCGCAGCAATAATGCTGTTACTCATGCCAGGATGGTTATCACAGCCCTGGATGCACGTGAAACTCGCTTTTGTCCTCTTACTTTTTGCCTACCACCTTAGGACGCATCAGATGTACCGACAATTACAGAGAGATGAAGCCAGGTACAGTTCCAACTACATGAGGATTTGGAATGAGGGGGCAACCCTGATTTTATTTGCCGTGGTTTTTCTGGTCGTATTGAAAAATGCCGTTAACTGGATCTTTGGACTTTTAGGGCTGTTACTGCTCGCTATTCTTCTGATGTTGGGCATCCGTCTTTACAAAAAGATCAGGGATAAGAACCCCGAAGCCTAAGCCAAAAAAATTTAAACAAATGTGTCCTGTCGAGAGCTTCCATAGATCCCGCTTTGGAATGATAATTGCTATCTTTAGGTCGTAAATAGCAGCCTTTGTTTGCCAGATTTTCTTTACGGTCCCGGATTTTTATCGCCATGATTTTATTGGTGTTGCTGGCTTCGGTCCTGATTGCCGGGGTAACCCTCTATCAGTACCGTGAGCAATCAAGGGATTATCATGTAGTGCGTCTGGAACGTAAAGAAGCCCAGATCAAACAAAGTATTGAATATACGCTGAAGGGAACAACATGGCCTATAACCACAGATAACCTTGCCCAGATCTTCCGTGATGAAATTTACCGGATTGCTGATGTCCAAAATGTGAACTTCAATATTTACGACCTGAAGGGGAACCTTATAAAAAGTTCCAAGCCCAGCTTTCGAAATGATTCGATTACCCGTGTCCTTCCAGAAGAGGTGCTGGCCAACCTCAATGCAAGTGTAAGCAAACGCTATGTGGAGAACCTGGTGCAGAACGGGGGCAGATATAAAGCTTCCTATACCTATATCACTGACAACCGGTTTAAACCCATTGGGATCTTAAATCTTCCCTATTTTGAGGACAATTCCTTTAACGACATGGAACTTCGTGAGTTCCTAATGCGGCTTGCCCTGGTGTACTTGTTTATGCTCCTTTTCGCTATTGCCCTGGCGTATTTTATTTCCAAGTATATCACACGTTCACTTCAGACCATTTCAGAGAAATTGACTAAAACAGAACTAACGAAGAGAAATGAAAAGATCTTTATTGAAAATCCCGGTGAGGAAATCGGCAAACTGATTGATTCCTACAATGATATGATCGATGACCTGGAGGAAAGTGCTGCTAAACTTGCCCGTAGCGAAAGGGAGCAGGCCTGGAGGGAAATGGCAAAGCAGGTTGCACATGAAATAAAAAATCCCCTTACACCGATGCGGCTCAGCGTGCAGAGTTTTGAGCGCAAATTTGATCCATCAGACCCCAAAGCACCGCAGAAAGTTCAGGAATACTGCAAAACGCTTATTCAACAAATAGATACCATGAGCAGTATCGCCTCAGCCTTTTCCAATTTTGCCGAGATGCCCGTACAGCAGAATGAGACCCTCAATGTGGTGAAAACCGTTAAACTGGCATTGGATATTTTCAATGAGAACTACATCCATTTTATTGCTGAGGAAGACGAGATCATTGCCAAATTAGACAGGACCCAACTGGTTAGGGTGGTAACTAACCTGGTCAAAAATGCCATTCAGGCCGTTCCGGAAGTAGCTGCTCCCCGTATTCTGGTTGCAGTTTCCTCTGAGGGGGATGACGTTAAAATATCGGTGGCAGATAATGGGGTAGGCATTGCAGATGAGGTGCGGGATAAAGTATTTGAGCCTAAGTTTACTACCAAATCCAGCGGGATGGGACTTGGTTTGGGCATGGTGAAAAATATCGTAGAGACGTACGGGGGAACTATTACATTTACCTCACAGAAAGGAAAGGGTACCGTATTCACAGTGCGGTTTCCTCGTGTTAACCACTTTTAATACCAGCAGTAGTAATGGAATTTGAAAACTTACTCGTAGAGATTGAAGACCCATTGGCAACGGTAATCATTAACCGACCAAAAAAACTCAATGCCCTTAACCGGGATACCATTCAGGAATTACATGACGCCCTTGCAGCATTGGAAAAGGATAAAGATATCAAGGTGATTATAATTACTGGTAGCGGGCAAAAAGCATTTGTTGCCGGAGCAGACATAGCTGAGTTTTCCCATTTTTCTGTGAAGCAGGGGGCAGAGCTTGCCGCGGCCGGACAAGAACTGCTGTTTGATTTTGTGGAGAACCTCAGCACTCCCGTAATTGCAGCCGTGAACGGATTTGCG
>NZ_CEYNTP010000279.1:0-3260 GCF_982873095.1 Lentiprolixibacter sp.
TGCTACCTCCCTTGCCGCAGCCGCCAGCTGCGCATTGTTGTGATTGGCATCAACACCTACATTTAATACCGGACACCCGCCGAGTTGTTCCATAAACTCGTCATAGGTCTTGTAAAAATTGGTGAGTGAGAAGATTTTATCCAGGGCATTCCCGGGGACACTCAGCTGCTCATCAATAGCGTTGAGCAATTTTTCTGAACTGAACTCAAAAGCGGCCAAAGCCAGGGATTCCTTGTTTTCGAAATTGCCATAAATCGCCCCTTTGGTGAGCCCTGTTGCTTCAGTAAGGTCGCTCATGCTGGTGCCAACATAACCGTGCTTAACGAAAAGCGGTGCCACAGTCTCAATGATGAATGCAGTGGTTCGTTCGGCTTTGGTTGGCATAGGGTCGGCAATTTTCTACGAATATATAAAAACTATATACGGAATGGTATAGGATACAAAAAAAAGGTGCCTGTAGTTTAATTTCACTGTAGGCACCTGTCTTTAGGGCTTTATTTTAGTCCTATTGTACCAGCTCGTTCTGATTTCTGAACACAAGGCCATCATCAAAACTGTCGAGCAGTATGATGCTTTCGGCCTTTACCCTGCCACTTAGCAATTCTTTGGAGAGGGCATTGAGCACCTCTTTCTGAATTACCCTTTTGATGGGCCGTGCCCCGTATTGGGGATCAAACCCTTTCTCGGCCAGATACGCAATCGCCTCCTCAGTAGCATCAATTACGATATGTTGTTTGGCTACCAAGCTTTTCAGGTGATCCAATTGCAGTTTAACGATCTCAACTATGTCTTTCTTGCTCAAAGGAGTGAACATAATGATATCATCGATACGGTTCAGGAACTCGGGACGTATGGTTTTTTTGAGTAATCCCAGGACTTCAAGGCGTGCTATTTCTGAAGCACTTTCCATATCCGGGTTATTTTCAAACGCCTCCTGTATCAAATGGCTGCCCATGTTGCTGGTCATAATGATGATCGTATTCTTGAAGTCTGCTACCCTTCCCTTGTTGTCTGTCAGGCGGCCTTCATCCAATACCTGTAACAGAATATTGAAGGTGTCCGGGTGGGCTTTTTCAATTTCATCCAGCAACACTACGGAGTAGGGCTTGCGCCTAACGGCCTCTGTGAGTTGTCCACCTTCGTCATACCCTACGTATCCCGGAGGTGCCCCAACCAGCCTGCTTACAGCATGCCGTTCCTGGTATTCGCTCATATCGATACGGGTCATTGCATTCTCGTCATCAAAGAGATAGGCAGCCAGGGTTTTGGCCAATTCCGTTTTTCCTACCCCCGTTGTCCCCAGGAACAGGAAGGAACCTATGGGCCTTTTGGCATCCTGTAAACCTGCCCTGCTTCTTCGAATGGCGTCAGAGACCGCTTCTATAGCCTCCTCCTGTCCGATGACCCTTTTGTGTAGTACTTCTTCCAGTTTCAGCAATTTCTCCCGTTCGCTTTGCAACATTTTGGTTACGGGAATGCCCGTCCATTTGGCCACTACTTCAGCAATGTCGTCATTGGTCACTTCTTCCTTGATCAGGGTGCCGGCTTGCTGTTGTTCGGCCAATTCGGCCTGAAGGATGTCCAGTTTGCCCTGGGCCTCTTTTATCTTCCCGTAGCGCAGCTCGGCCACTTTGCCATAATCGCCATTGCGTTCAGCGCGTTCGGCCTCCAGCTTGAAATTCTCAATATCCTGTTTGGTCTTCTGGATATTATCCACTACGGATTTCTCGCTTTCCCACTGGGCAAAGATGTCGTTCCGTTCTTCTTTGAGGTTGGCCAGGTCAATGTTCAGTGCCTTGAGTTTTGCCTGATCGTCCTCCCGCTTGATGGCTTCAATCTCGATCTCCAGTTGCATGATCTTCCGGTCGAGCACATCCAGCTCCTCGGGTTTTGAGTTGATTTCCATGCGAAGTTTGGAGGCCGCTTCGTCCATAAGGTCGATCGCTTTATCCGGCAGGAAGCGATTGGTAATATACCGCTGTGAGAGTTCCACGGCCGCAATTACAGCTTCATCTTTAATCCGGACCTTGTGGTGTGCCTCGTATTTTTCTTTCAGTCCCCTGAGGATGGAAATGGCACTTTCCGTATCGGGTTCGTCAACAGTCACTTTCTGGAAGCGACGTTCAAGTGCCTTGTCCTTTTCGAAATATTTCTGGTATTCATCCAGGGTAGTGGCTCCAATGGCCCTGAGCTCCCCCCTTGCCAGTGCAGGTTTCAGGATGTTAGCGGCGTCCATTGCGCCCTGTCCACCACCAGCACCCACCAGGGTGTGTATCTCGTCTATAAAGAGTACGATATGGCCATCGGAAGTAGTTACTTCCTTGATCACGGCTTTGAGCCGTTCTTCAAATTCCCCTTTGTATTTGGCACCGGCTATAAGGGCTCCCATATCCAGGGAGTAGATCACCTTGTCCTTGAGGTTTTCAGGAACATCCCCCTGTACAATCCGGTGGGCAAGGCCTTCCGCAATCGCTGTCTTCCCGGTACCGGGCTCACCAACCAGCATGGGGTTGTTCTTGGTCCTGCGAGAAAGGATCTGGAGGATCCTTCTGATTTCTTCATCACGTCCAATGACGGGGTCCAGTTTTCCCTTATCTGCCAGGTCGTTGAGGTTCCTGGCGTATTTGTTCAGGGAATTGTAAGTCTCTTCTGCACTTTGAGAAGTGACTTTCCCTCCTTTGCGTAGTTCCTGAATGGCAGCTTTCAGGTCCTTTTCAGTAACGCCCTGGTCTTTCAGGACCCGACTAATATTACTCTTTGATTTGAATATAGCGAGCAGGAGGTGTTCAATGGAAACATATTCATCCTGCATCTTTTTCGCTATCAGATTGGCCTCGTTCAGGGTTCTACCGGCTTCCTGTGAGAACATAAGGTCAGCTCCCGATACTTTTGGGAACCGTTCCAATTCCTTTTCCAGGATATCTCCTAGGATCCCGGTATTGACATTGAGCTTTTTCATGAGGAAGGGAAGCACGTTCTCGTCCACTTCTCCAATGGCCTTGAACAAGTGCTCGTTTTCCACCTGCTGGTGCTCATACCCCTGCGCAATCTGCTGTGCGAGTTGTATGGCTTCCTGTGATTTTATGGTAAATGTGTTGATATTCATTTCTCCTATATTTTCCTTTACTTTGAGTTTTTATCCCGATAGGTCAACAACCTTACCAAGTGGGTGAAACCGACAAAATGTCTTGTAATTCCCTAGTTTTAAGGACATTTCGGCAGTTGAATCACGAGGGGTATAATAACTGGAAGAAATAATA
>NZ_CEYNTP010000280.1:0-521 GCF_982873095.1 Lentiprolixibacter sp.
AATAACCAAAACCTCAATTTACCAGCCTAACAACAATGTTCTGAGGTTCTATTTAGGGAGTAGGAAGTAGGGGCGTTGCTGATTTGGAACATGATTTTGGTTCCTAATTTAAAGTTAGAAAATTGGTTTGATAGTTTATAATGCGATCGCGCCTCTTCCCTTAACTCGCCCTTCTCAATCCTTATCCCATTAACAACTATAATGTAATTTATAAAGGAATCCAAATAAGTTGATTTTTCCATTCTTCTGCTTCAGTAGTTTCCCAAATCAAAACCAAATCTTCTGCTATTTCTCTGAAAGTTGCATTTGGACTCAACCAAAATAATCCCCAAATATATCCGCCATTATTCCAATGTGTTTTGATATGTTCGGGCATACTTTTACGATTATCAGTTAACAAAATACGTTGAGATTTCTGCAAATAAAATAGTATTTCTGGATCTGATGTGCCAAAGTTTGGCGTACCTTCATCCCCTACTCTTAATATATCTATTTCAGTATTAAGTCTTGATACTGCTAAT
>NZ_CEYNTP010000280.1:531-3257 GCF_982873095.1 Lentiprolixibacter sp.
TGATGATATTATGTCTTAAAATATAAAAGATAACATGAATGAGGAGTTAAAAATAATAGATACAAGTTTAAAGGATTCTTGTGTTATTGATTGAGGTATTTGCTATGGAAGAAGAGAACACCAAAAACACCAAGAACACCAAAAAAGTTATGATAATTGGATTAGATAATTCTGGAAAAACATCTATAATCTTATCTCTTCAAGGGAAGAAAAACTTACTTTCATTTTATTTAGCAGTTATTTGAGTGCGCTTGATTTTTTCAGCTTTTAAACGCTGTATCAGAGGTGAAGGGTTTTTAACAAATTCTTGATATTTTTCTTTTCTATGGTTTATTAATTGCAATAAATAAAAATCTAATTGACTACGATTGTGTAAATAATAAGTAATGGTTGCATAAATTTTTTCTAAATTTAAACTTGGTAATTCTTTTAATATTTCCTCTGGCGTATATCCCGCTTCCTTCACCAGGTAGAAAATCAGGGCATGGTCGATATCGCCACTCCGTGTACCCATAATCAGTCCGTTGGATGGCCCGAAGCCCAGGCTGTGGTCCAAACTCTGCCCCTCTTTTATAGCAGTCATACTGCAACCGTTACCCAAATGAATGGTGATCATTCTGCCTATGGGCGTCCCCAGGTACCTTTCTGCCTCCCGGGCTACGTATTGGTGGCTGGTCCCGTGAAACCCATATACCTGTATCCCGTGCTTTTCATACAGTATGTCCGGTATGGCATATCGCTTTGCTTTATCCGGGATAGCCTGGTGGAAAGCAGTATCGAACACGGCTACTTGTATGGCGTTAGGAAAGAGTTGTTCCGCTACCTCTATACCTAATAGGTTATTCGGATTGTGCAGTGGTGCGAGGGAACCCAGTTCCTTTATTATTTTCTTCACGTCCGGGTTAACGGCCACGGTACCGGAGTAGGTGCTGCCCCCATGGACCACCCGGTGGCCTACTGCCTTGATTTCTTCTCCAGCGGCCAGTATGTTGTTCTTTGGATCCTTCAGAAATTTTGCAATTTCTCCCAAACCTTCCTTATGTGAGGCGAGTTCACAGTACTGTTCATAGGTAGCTGCAGAAGCCTTAAAGGCAACCCGTGTCGCATTTGTCCCGAGGCGTTCCACAAGTCCGGAGGCTATTAGATCCCCTGATGGCATATTCAGCAGCTGAAATTTGATGGAAGAACTCCCCGAATTCAAAACCAGAATATGCATAGGTATTGATTTTATTCCTGTGCCTGCACAGCTGTTATAATAACGGTATTGATGATATCATCTACGGTACAACCCCTGCTCAGATCGTTAACGGGTTTCTTAAGACCCTGAATAAGCGGCCCTATGGCCAGGGCTTTGGTCTCCCTTTGCACTGCTTTGTAGGTATTGTTTCCAGTGTTGAGATCGGGGAAGATAAATACGCTGGCCTGCCCGGCTACAGGAGAGTCAGGAAGTTTGCTCTTAGCTACCTCCTTGTCTACCGCAGCATCATACTGTATTGGTCCTTCCACCAACAGATCGGGACGCCGCTCCTTTACTATTTCAGTGGCTTTTCTGACCTTATCCACGTCTGCCCCCGCTCCGGAACTTCCGGAAGAGTAGGAAAGCATGGCGATCTTAGGGTCAATCCCAAACTTCATACTGGTATCCGCTGAAGAAATAGCGATTTCTGCGAGCTCCTGAGCAGTGGGGTTGGGATTTATCGCACAGTCGCCAAAAACCGTTACCCGATCTTCCAGGCACATAAAGAATACGGAAGAAACCACGGATATGCCCGGTTTACTCTTTATGAATTGCAGTGCCGGCCGCACGGTATGCTGAGTAGTATGGGCTGCACCAGATACCATCCCGTCCACATGGCCCTTATACACCATCATGGTGCCGAAATACGACACATCCGCCATCAGGTCCCTTGCCATAGCTGGATTTAAGTTCTTATGCTTCCTCAATTCGTATAAGGTATCCGCATACTCCTCAAAATAGGGGGATTTTACCGGATCAATCATATTTACCTTATCGAGGTCAAGCCCGATATCCAGGTTCTGGACGGTTAACCTAATCTGTTCAGGATCACCCAAAAGGGTGATATCCACAGCATCATGCAGCAGTAATTCCCGGCTTGCCTCCAGGATCCGTGGATCGGTACCTTCCGGGAGCACAATATGCTTCTTGTCTGACTGTGCTTTTTTCAGCAGGGTATACTTGAACATCCTCGGGCTCATTCCGCTGGACTCAAAACTAACCAGTCGCTGTGCCAGTTCCTCCTCGGAGATATAGGTGAAGAAATCCTTTATGGACGTATTGATCTTTTGGGTGTTCTCGGCATATATCCTGGGTTTGATATCTCCGATCTTTTTGGCTACTTCAAAGGTGCCCCCCTCAACTGAAACGACGGGGACAACTTCGGATAAACCTTCTATGAGTTTGATAACAGAAGTCTCGGGCTGAAGCCCACCACTTAAAATAATTCCTGATACGCTGGGATAATTACTGGAGAGGTTGGCCTGAAGGGCTCCAAGAATAATGTCCGAGCGGTCTCCAGGGGTGATCACAAGGATATCCTCCTTCATATAGGTGAGGTAATTGTGCAATTGCATCGCCCCTACACCGAAATTTCCTGCCTGATGATGCAGGTGCTGATGTCCAAATAACACTTCCCCTTCCATGACTTCCACAATTTCCTGAAGGGTGGGGTTCCCGAGTTGCGGATTATAGGGAATACCCCCGATGA
>NZ_CEYNTP010000281.1:0-3244 GCF_982873095.1 Lentiprolixibacter sp.
CCCTTTAAGGTCAAGCCCTTTGTTGAGCTCCTTGGTTTTGGCCTCTTCGTAAGACGTAAAGCCCAGGATTGGATTTTTACCTATCGAATCCAGGTACCGCGCTTCCAGGACTTCACGCTTGGAAACATAGTCTTCTTCTGTAGAAGGGATTTTTACAGCGGCAAATTGCTCTGCGTCTGTTTCAATCTTACTCGTGATAAAGGTGTAGGATAGCTGATAAATACTAACCAGTCCGAAAAGTAAAGCGAAAAGCTTTATAAGGCCTTTATTCTGCATGGATTATATTGATTTGATGATGGTGTTCGTAAATAGCGTGCAAATATATCATTTCCAAGAGGAACTGACAATTTATTTAAGTGAATTATAGGGGGCGTTGGGGGTTGTAAATTCATATTTCAAGGTACTTCTACAATTTTCCCGAAGCGAGGCAGACGCCCTGTTATGGTACAAAAAAGGCACCTGTATTAAGGTGCCCATTTTTAATGCTATAGCGATGTGGGGGAGTATCAAACATCCAACAGGCCGTTGGTTTTTCCAACCCCTGCAGCACTTTCCTTCATTTTCGCCTGCTCTTTATCGCTCAGTTCAATTTCCACGATTTTCTCAATACCGTTCTTCCCCAGGATCACGGGTACTCCAATACAGATATCATTCAAACCGTATTCCCCAGAAAGGAAAGCAGAGCAGGGAAACATTTTCTTTTGATCACAAGCAATCGCCTGTACAAGTGATGAAACAGCTGCTCCAGGCGCATACCACGCACTGGTTCCCAATAACTTTGTAAGTGTGGCCCCACCTACCTTGGTAGCTTCCACTACCTCCTGCATCCTATCGTCTGATAAGAATTCTGAGACCTTGACGCTGTTTCGAGTGGCGTGACGGATCAGTGGAACCATGCCAGTGTCACTGTGACCTCCTATGACCATTCCATCTATATCAGATATAGGTGCTTCGAGGGCTTCTGCCAGGCGATATTTGAATCGCGCGCTGTCCAGTGCCCCTCCCATTCCTATGATCCTGTTCTTGGGCAGGTCTGTACTCTTGTGCACCAAATATGTCATGGTATCCATAGGATTACTCACCACTATTACAATGGCATTTGGAGAGTGTTCCAAAAGGTTGGTAGTTACCGTCTTTACAATGCCAGCATTAATCCCGATGAGCTCTTCCCTGGTCATGCCCGGTTTCCGTGGAATTCCTGAGGTAATGACCACGATATTGCTGTTTGCGGTTTTACTGTAATCGTTAGTTGTCCCGGTAATCTTGGTATCAAAGCCGTTCAGGGAGGCCGTTTGCATCAAATCCATGGCCTTGCCTTCCGCAAAACCTTCTTTGATGTCTAATAAAACAACTTCGGAAGCGAAATCCTTTATGGCAATATACTCGGCGCAACTTGCACCAACAGCACCTGCTCCTACTACGGTAACTTTCATGTACTAGTGATTTTAATGGTTATTAGTTCTACATGCTCAAAACACGCTGAGATGTGCATTTATGAAGGGTTCAAATACGCGCCAAAATTACGGAATTTTGAAGGAAAAGTCATCCTTAGATGACGGATAAATTTCCCCAGGGACCAAGGTGATGCTGAATTTATTTTCAATTCAAAAATGTTAAAAAAGGATGCACTTTAACGAAGATTCCCACAAAAGCTTGCAGTACATCGAATTTTAACAATAGAGGTGCGAAGAATAGCGTTAGTCCTTCAATACGTTCCCAAATCAACGCATACCTACATGAAGAAGTTCTTTTCCCTTATGGCAATTGTTGCTATAATCTCAGTGAGCAACTGTTCTCGTATTCCGGAAAACAATGATCCTGTTATCGGGATATGGTACCGGTTGGATATTAATGAAGTAGATGCATCCAACAGGGAGTCCGTCCGTCAGGAATGGATCTTTAATGATGTATACCTCGGCAGGTACCACCGATACGAAAACAATACGCTGGTCTTTAAGACAGATTTCAACTGGGAAGTTCAGGACGGGGTGTATACTATCAATTATCCCGGAACAGAGATGGCGAGCCATACGGTGAGCAGGAAAGACCATACGAATGGAGAAGTACTGGCAGATATCCAGGACAATATCCTGGCCTTTAGAGAGTAACCCCCTTAATTTTTCCATATAGTTACGAAAAACAGCCTTCGATTTGAAGGCTGTTTTTTATTTGTATAAGATGTAAGTCCTTATGTCCTACCTGAATCCAAAATTCACCCCAAATGTCAGACGGTTGAATTCCCCCAGGGTATAATCGGCATTTAGGCGGAAAAATCCCAGTTTTAGTTTGGTACCGACATTGGCCGTTACCCCGCTTATTGATCTACTAATGGAAAAAGGATCCGTATAGGTCGCGGGAAATGGACCTGCAGCTACGATGTAAGTTCCCAGGATGTCCAGATCCGATTTCCCGGACAGGTAACCCAAACCGCCATAGAAGTTAATGATCGGTAGTCGTGTAGAAACTACCGCCTGAAAGTTCCATACACCAATTTTGGAGTCTATTCGTTGGTTTTCCCCATCTATTATGTTGGTAGAAGTAAAGTCGTAGGTGCCTGTTAATCGCGTGTAGCCAATAACCCCAGAAATGGCCACAGGCAGAACTTTGTCAGCGGGAAGGTGCTTTGTGAAATCGTGTTGAATCCCCACACCAAACAAGCCCACCGATACCTCATCGGTATTGATCTTGGGTAAGAACCTGGCTTTTACCTCAGTCCCTTTGATCAGGCCAACACTGGCTTGCAGGAATCCAGATGGCACAAAATTAATGTTTTCAGCAGCAAGTCCGGAAGGCAACTCAAATTCCTCCCTCAGTAAACCGCTTTCATCCTCTACAAAAACCCTAACTCCTTCGATATCCCCGAGGGCAGTGGAGACGGTTTTGGAAGTACTGCCATCAACAAACTGCAGGTTTTCATAATCTGCGGTGTTGAGTACAAAACCTTTTTTATCATCCTTGTTTTTAAAGAAAGAAAAGTTACCAATTACTGAAATTTCAAACCCTCCCAGCGGTTTGGCATCAGCTGTATTGTACCAGCTTCCTCCCATACTGTATATGGCGGCTTCAGAAACCGGCGCGAGATAGTCGTTCATAAACCTTTCCGTGTCATCGAGCCCGGCAGCGAAAAGTTCATTTACATTCGATTGGGCGAAGCCATTGGCCGTAAGGCACAATGACAACATTAATAAGATCCGTTTCATTTTGTAATATTTTTCCTAAAACTAAAAAACTCGCCCCATGGGAG
>NZ_CEYNTP010000282.1:0-3230 GCF_982873095.1 Lentiprolixibacter sp.
AAAAGGAGTGAGCGCGGATGATGTGCCAAAACCGAATGAAAACAATTAATGATGTTTAAATGACAATTCATTGCCAAACAACGTATATATGTCATTAAAACGGTTCATTTACCAACCGTTGTAGCACATTATAACCAAACCCAAAATGAACAAATTCTCAGTTATTCTTTTGCTCATAATAATTGGAATCATTTCCTGTAAAAATTCAGAAAAGGAATTTGACAAATTGGAAATTGCTAAGAACTATTATCAAATTCTTGACAAATCAAATGTGTCTGGAATCGAAACTTTATTGACCGATAGCTTATTGACAAAGGAAACCGAATACGACTATGAGCAGACATTCTCCAAAAAAGAGTATGTGGAATGGCTACAATGGGATTCAGTATTTGAACCCACCTACAAAATCCTTGAAATCAGACAGAAAGGAGGAGTCGTAAAGGCTATAATTTCAAAAACGGACAAAAGAATATCTTTCCTTCACAAGGAGCCAATTGTCACCGAACAAATCATCTATTTTGAAGGCGATAAAATTGCAAGTATTGAAACGACAAAATATGTGATTTTCAACGATTCAACTTTTGTCAATAACCGAGATGGACTTTTAAATTGGGTTGACAAAAATCATCCTGAATTAAATGGATTTATTAACGACCAAACGGCATCTGGCGGAATGAACTACATGAAAGCAATTGAACTATATAAAAGCAAAAATTAAGGTGCACCTACAACGCCTACACCCTGCCTTTCTTGCCTAACTAATATGCGTAGGTACGCCAGAACGGTAGGCACAGGTTTGCTCTCATAGGTATTGGTACTGGCCCCTACTTTGGTAGGTTCGGGCAAGTTTTTCTTTATTAAAGTTTATTAATCAATCCCAACAAAATTGGCCCTTCCAAAAAATCTTCTATTCACGAAGTTATTGAGATTGGAACCAAACCGATAATTAAATCCAAATCTGGTATCGATGATATAAGCTGAGGGCAGCGTGACCCTCCCGCTCAAAATATCCTGTTCAGTGAAGTCTCCGGCGGCCAGGTAAATCTGGTCCTTTACGTAGTTGCCTTCTGCCCTTACATAAAAAGATAAATTCCCGGTAACGCGGACGTCTGCCCTAATATTCAAACCTGTGGACCAGGAGCTAAAATCATCCAGATAATTCCTCAGACGATATCCCACCTCTAGGCTTCCCCAACGTTTATTTAGTCCCAGGCTGGCTCTCAAACTATGGAGGACCCTGGTTTCTTTAAGAAAACCGCTGATCGTTTCTTCGACATATCGATTATTCCTGAGTTCAACCCCGTAGTTCACTCTTAGAAATTTGGAATTCTGTACGGCTTCCGGGAAAAAATTGTACTCTACTGCCGGTCTGAAGCTGGTCTGAAACTGATAATTAAGTCGGGTGTTCTGACGACCTGCAATATCATATCCATAAGACCATTGGGGAGAAATAGATTTCACAAGCTGATGACTAAATCCAAATTCTGATACATCAAAATTATTCACAATGTCATCGATGATCTGGTTGCCGTCTTCGTTGAGAACCGGATCTCCATTTTCATCAACTCTTGGCACTTTTTGAATGGTTCTTCTCAGCCTTTCATCTATTCTCCCGGACAGGGATATTTTCCACTTATCCGTTATACGGTTAATGTTGATGTCTCCACCTATATTGATTTCACTGCTCAATTCCTCTAATTCAATGTTGGCATCACTCCCCACATTAAAAACCCAGTAATTCCAGGGATCAACGCTTTCCTGTATGGAATCTTCCCGAATGACGGGGTCAATCTTCATATTGATTTCGATCTCCTCGCCCGCTTTGGTTTTCGCAACGTACGGTGCTAAACCTAATTTGATAAACCGGGTTAGTTTTGCCCGCACTTCAAAGTCAGTATCAATCTGTTTATTATCTACAAGGAGCGTGTCTGTTCGTCCCGCATGAATGTCTTGTTGACCAATAAAAATCAGTTGATATTGTCTTCCTCCTCCACCAGATCTGTTTCTGTTAATCAGCAGAAAGACATCAGCCTTTTGATTGTCCCTGTAGAAGTCTACAGCCGTAATTTCCGTTCTGATATAATCTAAATCACAGCCGCCATCCCACCGTTCACAGCCATCGATAAACACCCCGAGTTTATTGGGAGGGCTGTTATTATCGCGTATTGTTTGACTGATTGCAGAAGCGTGAAAGGAAAAAAATGCCAGAATCAATAAAAGGGGTATTATTCTCATTTGATCAGTGTTAATTCAAGTTGCCAGCACTCTTAAGCGCTATATTAGATGAAAGTTGTCAACGCTAAAATTGCGTGTTACCGTTATTGCTTGAAAAGAAGCGATTCTTTTACATGAGAAAGCAGGAAAATGACGGTCTATTTTTTTGGCAACAACAAATGTAAGCAAAAGCGGTTTCTGTCTGGCATGTGAACAGAAGTGAAAATTAAATGACCCCGGTTATTCAAACATAGGATTCTTTTTAAGAATAAAATGAAAACGCTAAAATCATGTACGAAGTAAAGTAAAGAATGCCGCTAACAAAGAGCTATAATTCATCCTGAAGATGAATGTCAGGACGACCTGCCTGCCGGCAGGCAGGAATCATAGCCGAGACCGTTATATGTCATTTTTAAGTGATAGAGGATTGATTAAATTTTAAATATGAAAAACAATACTTTACTCTACTTCATAAGCTTAATTTTTCTGGCAATTTGCATCTTTTTTCTTGTAGAATATTCTGATTCAGGGAGAATGAGTACAATAGCTGGTGTACTATGCGCTGTAGGATTGGCTCTGAATCTTTTTGTTTTCTTTAGAAAAAAGGAGTCGGATTGAAAAAGAGAAACGCCATATATCAACGCCTATAACCCGCCTTTCTTGCCTGCCTAATATGCGTAGGTACGCCAGTGGGGTAGGCACAGGCATCGCAGGCCAAGGATGGGTAACCCGCCCTTAGCTTTAGCAGGTTCGGGCAAGTTTTCCTACATTAGAGATTATTAATCATTTCCGAAGTGGTCTGGGCTCTGAGGTGCCCAACCATACTGGTCTGCCGAACCATCTGTGATGGGAAGGTAGAGCCGGAACCGTTATGTAGCATTATACAGTGTTAATGACAAAAAAGGAGAGAGAGCTTCGTGTCTTTGAAATATATCTTTCAGAAAATCAATTAAATCCTGAAAAAGTCATTTGGGATCATGAACGCCCAGATTTTCTCTACTTTATAGATCAAGAAA
>NZ_CEYNTP010000283.1:0-3228 GCF_982873095.1 Lentiprolixibacter sp.
CCTGTCAGAACTGCACACCCTCATCCAAAAGTCAGACAAGGCGTATGCAGATTATGAGCCTACCCGCGCAGCGAGGGCAATAGCGGATTTCGTGCAGGAAAACCTGAGTAACTGGTATGTAAGACTAAGCAGAAGGCGTTTCTGGAAAGGCGATTACCAACAGGATAAGATATCGGCCTACCAAACCCTTTATACCTGTTTGGTTACCATCGCAAAATTAGCTGCACCCATTGCACCCTTCTTTATGGAACGCCTGTATCTGGACCTGAACCGGACAACAAATAAGGAGGATTTTGAGAGTGTACACCTGGCTGCGTTCCCTGTACAGGATCCTGGCATGGTAAATGCGGAACTGGAAAGTAAGATGCAGAAAGCCCAGGCAGTCTCCTCCCTTGTATTGTCCATAAGGCAGAAAGAGAAGATCAAAGTCAGGCAGCCCCTGCATAAAATAATGATCCCGGTATTGGATAATCAGGACAGGGAAGAAATCGAAGCGGTTTCAGATCTTATCAAGTCCGAGGTGAATGTCAAGGAGATCAGCCTGCTTGATGATGCTTCAGGGATCCTTGTAAAACAAATCAAACCCAATTACAAGGTGTTGGGTCCCCGGTACGGGAAAGATATGAAGGCCATAGGACAGGCCGTTGCCGCGCTGGGGCAGGAAGACATACAAAAAATAGAACGGGAAGGAGAGATTACCCTCCCCCTGGATAATAAAAGCATTATATTAAAGTTAGAGGAGGTAGAGATTTCCTCGCAAGACATCGAAGGATGGCTGGTGGCCAGTTCAGGCCCACTGACCGTTGCCCTGGATGTGCACATAAGCGATGACCTTCGAAAGGAGGGGATTGCAAGAGAATTGGTCAATCGGATCCAGAACCTCAGGAAAGAATCCGGTTTTGAGGTTACGGATAAGATTGATATTAAGATTCAAAAGGATGGTTACGTCGAAGAAGCGGTGGCCAGTAACATGAAATACATTAAGAATGAGACCCTTACGGCAGAGCTGGAGTTTGAAGAGCAGTTAGAAGAGGGGACCAGCGTTTCTTTTGATGAAGTAAATACAAAATTATTGATTAAAAAACATTAGATGTTATGGGACAGGATACCAAAGTAAGATACTCCGACAAGGAATTGGAGGAGTTCCGGGTACTGATTGAGGAGAAGATTGAAAAAGCAAAGAGCCACCTGGAACTACTGAAAAGTTCTTATATGAATGATGGCAATAACGGCACGGATGATACGGCACCAACCTTTAAGGCTTTTGAGGAAGGCTCTGAAACAATGAGTAAAGAAGCCAATACTCAGCTTGCCATCAGGCAGGAAAAATTCATCAGGGACCTTAAAAATGCCCTTTTGCGCATTGAAAACAAAACCTATGGTATTTGCCGGGTAACGGGCAAACTTATCAATAAAGAGCGTCTTAAGCTCGTACCTCACGCCACTTTGAGCATTGAGGCCAAGAACATGCAAAAGTAATTAGGCATCCTGGGGAGGACCGGTTACATATCAAAGAATAGACTAGCCCTAATCGGGTTTTTACTTGCCTGGCACATTGGCTGTGCTCAGAAAGCGGTGAAGCAAACCTACCCGGTAGCTTCCAATTCCCTGATTCAGATTGATACGGATTACTGTTATCAGGCAGAGATCAGTTCTTACGAGGGAGAACAGCTTATCGTTGAGGCCAGTATGGAAGGGGAGTATGCCGAAGCCTTTTCCATGAATATCTCAGAAGAGGGCACTACGGTATGGGTAGGGCCCCAATTGAGTCCGGAATTCCAATTTCCAAACGACAAACTTAGTGCCCATAAAGTAGTATCCCTATCGTTGAAGGTAAAGATACCGGCCTACCGGAATGTGCAGGTATTTGGAACCAGTTGTAATGTGACCTTGTCCGGTGACTTTAATGAAGTGGACGTTGTCCTTAACGATGGTAACTGTACCCTCAATCAGGTGGCCCAGCAAGTAAATGTGAATACCCAAAGCGGGAATATACTGCTGAATAGTTTGCAGGGCGTAGTCAGGGCGGTAAGCCATTATGGGCAGGTAAAGCAAGAAAATTTACCCGAAGGGGACGAGCAGTATGATCTCGAAACGGTCTCCGGAGACATCACCCTGTACAGAACAAAATAATCACAAAGCCTGCTGAAGTCCCCATAATCCCTATTTTTGCCCAAGCTATTCAGACCATATGCGATTTCGTAACTCTCTGCTCATAATATTCCTGATCCTACTGGTTGATCAATGGAGCAAAATATATGTGAAAACACATTTTGTGCTGGGGGAATCAGTGGAGGTATTCAGTTGGTTCAAAATACTCTTTATCGAAAACGAAGGTGCAGCCTGGGGGACGAAACTCAGTGATTTGTTACCGGTATCGGATCGTGTAGGTAAATTGATTCTCACTGTCTTTCGCCTTTTTGCCATAGCGGGGATAGGGTATTGGCTCTGGGATATCATTAAAAAGAAATCGAACCGGATCCTGATCGTAGCCGTCTCACTGATCTTTGCGGGTGCCATGGGGAATATTCTTGACTCAATGTTCTATGGCATCCTGTTCAACGACAGTTATGGCAAGACAGCCACGCTTTTTGCGCAGGAGCCTTATGGGAGCCTCTTTTATGGCAAGGTGGTAGACATGCTTTATTTTCCTCTTATCGACAGTACCTGGCCCCAGTGGTTCCCCGTGGTTGGGGGCCAAAACTTCCGTTTCTTTGAACCCGTTTTCAATATAGCCGATACAGCGATCAGTACCGGAGTAGGGATCCTCATTGTTTTCAATAAAAAAGCCTTTGGTCAGCGCCCCGAAGAAAAATCGTAGATGGCTTCAGGGGTAATACAGTAATCGAGGGCAATATCGTGTGCTTCCCGATCGGTTATACGCTTGATCGGAGGGAACAGGGACAATCCTATTTTAATTACATCTGGACGGCATTTGGCCAGGAACCTGTCGTAGTACCCCTTGCCATACCCTACGCGAAACCCGGCCTCGTCAAAGGCGAGGAGGGGGACGAAAACCACATCGAGTTGCTGCTCATCTATAGGAATACCCGCCTCAGGTTCAGGAATGTTCCATTTGTTCTTTTTCAACGGGGTGTTGTCCGTAAGCAAATGATGTGAAAGTGCTGTCTCGTCAATGACTTTGGGCACGACAATATGTTTGTCTCGCCCCTGAAGTACAGGGATGATACAGGAAGTGTCTACTTCCTTTTTCTCCGGGATGGTAAG
>NZ_CEYNTP010000284.1:0-3228 GCF_982873095.1 Lentiprolixibacter sp.
GTAAGGAAGTTGGTTGCTCTCCATTGCGAAGAGATATGGCAGCGCCAGGAACCAAATCAGCCCCATGGTCAAGATCAATAGTTTGTTCATTTATCTGCACGGAACCACCCCGGTAAACATAAAGGCTTCGGTTAATTTCTGTGCCTGTTATCGGGAGGTCGACCTGGGCTCCGGGATCCATATGAATTTCCCAGATAGCCAGGGAATGTTCCTGCTCCTTTGCCCAGGAATTAGGGGGAGGGGATACAGCAACATGATCTCCCCAGGAACCAGCTATAATTCTAATGGTGGTATCCCCTGAGGTTACCACCGGGATATCCTCATGCCAGAGCATTTTAAAATAGGGTTCAGTAAGTTTGTCCCTTTTGGGCAGGTTGATCCAGATCTGAAAAAGTTCCAGGGTATTTTTCTCGTCCTGATTCAGTAAAGGAAACATTTCGGAATGTTGTACGCCTTTTCCTGCTGTCATCCACTGCACATCACCGCCCCCAAACCGGCCTGCTGCCCCGAGAGAATCAGAATGATCGCAATACCCCTGGTTTACAATGGTCACCGTTTCAAATCCCCGATGGGGGTGATAAGGAAAGCCAGGTACAGTCTTCCCGTGATACATACGCCATCCGTCTTTTAGCACGAAATCATTTCCCAGGCTCCGGCCGGCCAAAGAGGCTTTCGGCCCCATTTCTTCCGTCCCCTCCGGATAATGGTCGAGATGATAGACACAAAACAAGAATGGATCCTGAGTCTGCCAGGGAAACCCTAGGGGGTAGATGCGTTTAATATCAGAATTCATGGTGGTGAATTAGTGTTTCGCATTGTTAATTTCAACCCAGTTCTTTTCGGGATCAATGATGTAGATCTGTTTCACTCCGTCAGCCCTGGTCGTTATGGCACCCCTTTTACCCGGCCAATCCCAAAATGGAACATCCTTTTTGTTCAAATGTTCAATGAATGTATCCAGATTTGCCGTAGACAAACAGAGATGAACGCTTTTATTCTCTTGGCGGATGACAGTATCCTTTCCAATGAGGTGCAACTGGCTGTTCCCCCTAATCTTAAACCACCTGAAGCCTTCCGGGTCAGAGGGATGGGGAATCTCTTCAAGCCTGAGGACATCGGCATAAAAATCCCCCACTTTTTTTAAATCCTGAACTACGAAAGAGTAATGATCATAATGAAAGTCAAAGTTTTGGGCATGGGTTGCAGATAAACCCAGGAACAAAATGGTAAATAGCATGTACTTCATGAGGAATGGCTGATTTAGGTTATTTTGATTATTGTCTTTTATAGGAAACAAAGGCAAAGTGCTTGCTGTCCGGTGACCAGGAGGGGACGTTGATAGTGCCCTGGCCCCCGGTGAAGGTAAACAGTGTTTTAATACTCCCGTTTTTGATGTCCATAAGCCGGATAGCAACATCTTTCATAGGCGGATGGCCTTCCCCCTGATCCTCCAGATAGGATAGGAATACCAGGTATTGCCCATCAGGGGAAGGGTGCGGAAACCAATTGGAGTACTGGTCATTCGTAAGCTGGGTGTGGTTTTTTCCATTTTTATCCATTCTCCATAACTCCATACTGCCCGTGTGTGCTGAGTTGTAGTATATATTCCTGCCATCCGGACTGTATTCCGGACCATCCTGTAATCCGGAAAAATGGGTAAGCCTTTCTTCTTTCCCACCTGTTGTGGCGATCCTGTAGATATCAAATTCACCCCCGCGCTCCGCGACATAGACGAGCCACCTGCCATCCGGGGACCAGCCGTGCCAGAAGGAAGGACTTTGTGTAGTAACCAATGTGGGTTTTCCCCCGTCCACCGGGAGGGTGTAAATGCGCGAACCGCCCGGCGTTTCCTTTGTTTCAGGGTCATTATTGCTTATGGCAATTACTTTTCCGTCAAAAGATATGCCGTGATCATTGTTGCAGTTTTTGGCATTGCCTGTATCCAACAGGGCTTTTCGGCCATCCTCCAGGTATACCCGGTACAACAAACCTCCCTGGTTGATGAGCAGGTAGGTGTCATCCGTGCTCCAGTTAGGGGCTTCAAAATGAGCTTGTTCACTGAGAATAATCTTTCGTTTCCCTGATTCCAGGGAATAGACCTCGAGTTGTGAACGTAAACTGTTAGTGTCCTGTGCCATTGTCCTGCTATGGAAAAGTAACCCAAGGATCAACAAAAAAACGGGAATGCATAAGGGGTTTGCCCACTTTTTAATACCTCCGGATTTCATATATAGCACCTCTAATTAGTCGGTAAAATCCACCTGTTTATGTGACCCGTCACAAAAGGGTTTGTTTTGGGAGGCCCCACATCGGCAAAAAGCCGTAGTCCTTTTTTTACGCTCCACTTGTCCGTCTGCATGAGTGATTTCTATTTCACCCTGAACCAGCAAAGGTCCACCGGAAGCTACCTCTACTTTAGTGGCCGATGTAGACTGAGAAGCCTGTGTATTTTCCCCTTTGGTGTAGTACGTTAAGGCTCCGGAAGGACATTTGTCGATCTGGGCCTTTAAGGCATCAATTGAAGCTTTTTCAGGGGAGATCCAGGGTTTTTCCTCGGGCTTATATACCTCAGGAAGGGTTTTAACGCAAATCCCTGAATGGATGCAGGTTTTAGGTTTCCATACCACAACAAAATCTCCGTGGGGGTATTCTTTTACTATTTCTCTTTCAGCCATGAGTTTATTATTTATTGATTTATTTATAAAGGTGTTTAGCAGCCTATAAACTTTAATTTCCTATCGGAGGTGGGCCTTCAGGAACCAGAGCCTTGTATACTTCATCCCCTTTTCGCTCTTTGTATTCTTGTTTCACTTTTTCTACCAACTTAGGGTTTTCAAAAAGGTCTACCATGGTCATCGAAAGTGCCTTTGCAGCATATGCCATTCCTTTATGTCCTATGCTCATCCCACCGCAGGCCACTACCGCCCAGGAATGCCATGGTGTATCTTTTGGGGCTACAGTGACGCTCAGGTTAATGTTGGGTACATTCCAGCTCACATCTCCCACATCCGTGGAGCCACCACCAGGATTTTCGAGGGTTCTTTTCAGGGGCTTGATTTCACTATCCATTCCCACCTGTGGTTTTCCTGTTGCCTCCTGAATTTTTTTACCAAACTCGCTTTCCTCCTCGGTATAGGTAATGGGTCCCAGGAGCTCCAGGTTCTTTTGCATGATCTCACCACCACTTCGGTTGACCAGGACCTCATATATGCCTGAGATCAATGATAT
>NZ_CEYNTP010000285.1:0-3227 GCF_982873095.1 Lentiprolixibacter sp.
ATATTTCTTTTTTTCCATTTGCGTTCTTCAAAATATCCGGGATGGGCAGATGGGCCAGTGCCTTGGACATATCTACGGGTGGGTTTTCCGGGGCCAGGTCATAGAATCTGGAGATCCGGATTAAATCTTCCTGGGTAGCCCCTGCCGGGATCCGTGGCTTAAATTTATCGTGTTCTACACCGTACAGCCAGGCAAAAAATAGCAGCTGCTCCGCTCCGCCACGGTACCAGTTCCCCTGCTCCAGGTATTCCCCTACCCTGCCAACGCCTGCTCCAAATCCCTGGGGAACCATAGCAGCCAGACTGGGGTGATCCAATGCGGCTACGGCCATCTGCCATTCCGCTGTTGAAGAGCAACCTATCAGGCCTATTTTACCATTGGACCAGGACTGCTCCTTCATCCAGCTAAAAGCGTCATAGCCATCGGTCAGCGGTGTTCCAAGGATATCCCACTCCCCTTCGGAGTAGTACCGCCCGCGCTCATTCTGAACTACATAGGCATACCCCCTTTTCACTGCTTCATAGGCCCTCCTGGCGGTCCGTGTTCGTCTTTCCCCATCTCCCCAGGAATTAAAATTGTAGGGCGTCCTGGAAAAAATTATGGGTACAGGATTATCGGTTTTTGGCCGGTAGATGTCAGTCGCAAGTCGGACCCCATCACGCATCGGCATCATCACTTTCTGGTCGATAACCGCAATTTGTTCAAGCTCTGCCAGGATACCCTGCTGTGACTGTGCAATATTGGTGAACAGAACAAAGATCAGGACGGATAGGGATAGGTAAACTCTTTTCATTTTAACGTATTTGTATGATGTTAAAAATATCGAATTATTGCGGTTAATATAGCGCTTCCAGTTAATTCCTTTGTTTCCGGGGTAAGACTCACGGATTGAACCAGTAAGTAAGTTTTAGCGTAAGGGACCAAATATCCCCGGATAGCGGATCGAGCAGCGTATTCCTTGTAAATACCAAGAACAGGTCAGATGCCGGCTTATAACGCCATTGGAAGCGTGAATTCAGATTGAAATTCCGGGTTTGTTCATTGTATTGAAAAAGCGTCGCGAAGAAGAGCTTATTGGTAAAGGTGATATCCACTTTAGAGCCAATCAGCCAGAACTCGGTGGTGTTCCAGGGTGCCGGAAGCCGGATGTTGTTATAGCTGATGTTGGAACTCAGGCTGACGTAGGGTTGAAAACGGTAGCCCATCTCATTACTGACGTTAAGCCGGGTACCCCCTTCATAGTAACCACCCAGGCTGGTGTCAAAGGAATAGGTAAACATGCTCTGAGGTTTGGAGGCGTACTGCGCGCGGAAAGTGTTCCAACGGCCCTGCGTTCCGGTTGGTAATTCTTCTTTTCCGGTCCTGGTGGGGTCAAATGGGGCTAATAATTCCACAAACTCATTGATAACCTCTGCAGATAGCACGCTCCGGTTTCTGTAATTAAGTGCGTACCCTACAGCGTTTTGATAATCCGTACTGCGAAATGCCGGATCAAAGAAATGACTGGTAGTGAGCTTGGGCCCATGACTCACGATGGGTCCCTTTTTTGGGAAAAACAAGTATCCCCCAAAACCACTTAACCGGATGTAGCCATTCCTAGGCACAAAGCCTACTTCCGCAGAATAGGATCGTGGAACCGATTCCTCCTGAAGTCCCCAGGACCATTGCCGGTTGTTGTAGGATAGGTTAGCAGCCTGGGTGAGCCCCCTGTTGTCCTCATCCGGGGCAAAGGATTGCAGAACAAATGCTTTACCAGACCATAAATTATCTGCAGAAGCGAGATTGTATTCCACTCCTAAATTGCGGTTGAATTTAGGAAAGAGGTTCCTGAGTGAATCCGTGTCCTGCGGGTAGCGGAACGACTCTTTGTTGACGAACATCAAGCCGATGCTCGACCTGCTGAACACCTTGCGCTGCAGCGAGATAACACCAAAATTTTGTGAGGGCCTGCCTGTTTCGGAAACAGAAGCCGTCTGTATATCCATAATCCCCATTCGCCAGTTCTCGTTGAGGTTACCGCTCACACGGGCACCGGCATCTATAGGAACTCCCAATCCAATACGTCGGGAGAAAAAAGGCCGGATGGTTGCATAGCCAAAATTGGCAAACAGGTCGGCATTTTCCAGGAAGAATTGCCTGCGTTCCGGGAAAAAGAGCTCAAAGCGGTCCAAATTGGTAACCTGCCGGTCCACTTCTACCTGTGAGAAATCCGGGTTTACCGTTAGGTCCAGATTAAGGGCTGAAGAAAGACTGAACTTTATGTCCCCACCCA
Source organism: Lentiprolixibacter sp. (assembly GCF_982873095.1). NCBI lineage: Bacteria > Pseudomonadati > Bacteroidota > Flavobacteriia > Flavobacteriales > Flavobacteriaceae > Lentiprolixibacter > Lentiprolixibacter sp. The sequence goes on from NZ_CEYNTP010000285.1 coordinate 2,273, forward strand.
CCTTGATCTGGGTGTCCTTGGTGTTGGCAAGGTCCTTGGTTTGTTCTCCAAGGACATATGGGATCAGGGAGAGGTTTATTTTTGGAGCGGGAGGCGGTTCATCCCAAATCAATACCCCGGACAGGGCGAGGGAGGAAGTAGGAAATTGCCTGGGTATGGGCGTCCAGCTCGATTTCTCACTGGTTTTAAGGTCCAGCCGACTAAAATTGATCCCCCATTCCTTCACCCCTTTTTCATAGCGTATGGATTTAAAGGGCAGCGCCATTTCGAACACCCATTTTTCATCATCCCGTACAACCGCTGAAACCCATTTACTGTCCCAGCTGAGGTCTACGGCACTTCCCCCGTACATCGTCCCATCCCACTGTGCCCCGGCAGCATTTGATCCAAAGGTGAAGCCCGTGGTTTGATTGTTGAAGGGATCAATAAAAAGGAGGAAATTGTCATTCTTTCCAAAACTAAAATCCCTTCTGAGGGATTCCACATAGTTGGGTCCGGCAGTGTTGTTGTAAAAGGTAGCGACCAGATAGATATATTCCTGGTCATACGTCATACGGATCTCGCTTTCCTGGGTGGCCTTGCCCTCATCCATGGGGAGCACCATAAAAAAATCTGTGGCGACCTCCGTATCCTGCCAGGCCAGATCATCTGCCCTGCCATCTATGATAATCGGACCGCTTGCTTTTCTGATGTTCAGGGTAAAATCAGCATTCTTTTTTTGAGCAAAGGACACTGTTATTATAGAAAGGGATAGGGCCATGAGCAACTTTCTGATGCATGAATTCACCCTGTAGCCGCCCTTAAAACGTGAGATGACCCCTTTGCTTTTAAGCATCTTTAAAGATAGTCAATTAAGGTGGCAGGAAACAACCTTTTGTGACTGACGTTACATACCCTCCTATCTTCAGGGGTAACTTACCAATTTTTTTAATAAGTCATTCCTTTGGAAATAAAT
>NZ_CEYNTP010000286.1:0-3223 GCF_982873095.1 Lentiprolixibacter sp.
GCCCTTAAAGGCGGTTTTTAAGTCTTGTTTGTAACTGGCGGGCTATTCGATCTCCACGACCTGTAGTTCGAAGATCAGATCCTGTCCGGCCAGCGGGTGGTTGGCGTCTACAACAATGTGGTCTTCCTGTACCTCGGTTACCCGCAGTTGTCTTTCAGAACCGTCCTGACCTTTGGCAACCAGGCCCATGCCTACTTCAGGTTTGATGGTGTCTGGTATATCTGTGTTTTGTATGGCCTGGAACAGTTCTTCCCGCACCTCCCCATAGGCTTCTTCCTTGGGGATAGTAATGGTTTTCTTTTCGTTCAGCGCCATATCCAGTAAGCCATTTTCAAAACCGGGAATAAGGCTTCCCTGCCCCAGGGTAACCTTGAGCGGCCCCCTGCTTTCCGTGCTGTCAAATACCTGTCCGTTGGTCAGTTTGCCTGTGTAATGCACCTGTATGGTGTCATTTGCTTTTACTTTACTCATGTTGTCTTTATCTCTCTGATTATCAATTTATATCCGTACAAAGCTAGGAATTCCCCGATGGCTGGACGAATAATTACAAGGAAATACCGCGACTTAAGGAAAACTTAACTTTTTTATTGCTCAGGCCGGGATTTGAATGCTCCAGGCTTTTTTACATTATTCTTCACATGACACCCATCATTGCCCAGGCGCAGCTTTTTCCCAAACTTTGATCCTTGTGTTCGGTTAGCAGTTTAATCGAACCTGCACAACACCATTTTATTAAAGACTACTGCCATGAGAAAAACACTAATATTTGCGTTTCTGGGGGCATTTCTGCTCGCCCCGGTAAGCGCTGAAGCACAGGTGCTGAAAAAGCTAAAGAAAAAAGTTGAGCGGAAAGCAGAGAAAAAGGTCGATAAGGAGATCGACGATGCCCTTAAAAAAGATAAGAAGGACCCTAAAGAAGAGGAAAAAAAGGGCGAAGAAAAGAAAGGCACACAAGAAAAACAAGGGGAAGGCCAGCAAGACCAAAAACCGGTGCTTAACTGGGCGAAATACGATTTTGTCCCCGGGGATAAGGTGATCTTCGAGGACAACCAGGTGGGTGAAGAGAACGGAGAGTTCCCCTCACGCTGGGATTTGGTCCATGGAACGGCAGAAAATGCCGTATTCGGTGGAGAGCCCATAATCATGTTCCGGGGTGGACAACCCGAGATCATACCCTACCTGAAAAATCCGGAAAGCGATTATCTGCCGGAGGTCTTTACGGTAGAATTCGACCTGTATGTGAATAACCCCAATTCCTTCCAGGTGTTCTTCTACGACCGGAAAAACCAACGGGCCTCGTCTAAATACAGGGACCTGGACATCCGGTACCGTGGCATGACCCTTCGTCCGGCAAGCAGCCGGATCCCCGATGGAAACATTCAGGACCGATGGGCGCATATCGCCATTGCCTATACCAACGGAAAGTTTAAGGCATATATAGATGAAACAAGGCTCATCAACATTCCCCGCCTGGATTTTGAACCCATGGGGATATCCTTGAGGGCCTATCACGCTTCGGACAATTACAAATTCTACATCAAGAATTTCCGGATTGCAAAAGGCGGGGTGAAATACTATGACCGTGTACTGCAGGATGGTAAGATCGTGGCCAACGGCATCCGCTTTGATGTCAACAAAGCTACTCTAAAGCCCGAATCCATGGGTGTAATCAACAGTGTTGTGTCCCTGATGCAAGACCACCCTGAACTGAAATTCAGTGTGGAAGGACATACAGACAGTGACGGGGATGAGGCCAGTAATCAAATGCTATCCGAGGCACGGGCCACTACCGTGATGAACACTATGGTGACCCTGGGCATCTCAGCTGATCGGTTAATCGCAAAAGGCTGGGGTGAATCTGTTCCCACAGACACCAATGACACCCCGGAAGGCAAAGCCAATAACCGCAGGGTGGAGTTTGTAAAGGTTGAAAATACGGGAAAAACCATGGGATGATTATAAAAACCCCATGATGAAAAAGATCCCTCGGATATCATATCCGAGGGATCTTTTGTTTACTGAAGGAAATAAATTCAAAGATCAATTTGGGTCACAGTTTGTGAAGTTGGGTTTGGGAAGCAGCCATTGTGGGGTAACTGTGCTAAAATTCATGCATTGGGTGACATTTGCCACGTTCCATCCGCTTAAATCCTGATTGAAAGAAGAATGGAAAAACATATAGGACATATCCTCAACATTGCTTACATCCCATGAACTTATATCCTGGTTAAATGGATTGGGATCAAGATTCACCCAAAGGTCAATACTGTGGAACATACCTTTCATTGAGGTAACATTACTAACATCCCATGCGCTGATATCTTGATTGAAAGAGGAATACGAGAACATAAAGGTCATATCAGTAACGTTACTAACATCCCAGGAACTGATATTCCCATTAAATGTAGTATCTAAGAACAATTCACTCATGTTTAAAACCTTGGTCGTACAAACTGTGGTAACATCCTCATTATTCTCAATCATTTCTCTCAACATTTCTTCATCTACAATGGTATAGGTAACACCATTGACTTCTCCCACATGCCCTACTGGGCCCCATTCGTAGCACTTAATAGTAATTCCATTGCTATCCAGGTAGATGGCAGAAGTTACAATACATCCCTGCTCATTGACTTCTTCACCTTCAGGAGTATCTGGACAATTATCCAGATCGTCTATTACTCCATCCCCATCGGTATCTGTCTCTGAAGCGGAGCAACCCGTAGCATCCACAGCTTCACCCGGGGGGGTACCCGGACAGGCATCTATATCATCAGTTACTCCATCGTTATCACCATCTGATTTCACGAAGACTACAGTTACATTCATATCGGCTCCCATGGTAACTATAATGGGATTATCTGTATTTTGGAGATCTCCTGCCCATTCCCTGAACAGGTATCCGTTTGCAGGGGTAGCCTGCAGTGTAACCACAGTTCCCTCCTGAAAGACACCGCCATCAGGGGAAACACTACCTCCGTCTAACGGTGTTACAGAAACGGACAGGATAAACTTTTCAGGATCTTCATCTTTAGCACAGGTAAGTAACAGGAACAGGGCCGGTATAATCAGAAATATTCTTTTAAACGATTTCATGGCAAATACTTTTTTGAATGATCACTTAAGGTTATCCTGCATGGACACACCGGAAATTGCATCAGATACCTCGGATATCATATCCGAGGTATCTTTAGTTGTACAGATAATTAAGTGAGTGTATCAA
>NZ_CEYNTP010000287.1:0-3188 GCF_982873095.1 Lentiprolixibacter sp.
GCTCAAGAATATGTATTTTGCCTTTTTGAGTGAAACCCCCGGGATAGAACAACAGCTTTACACCAATATCCTGAGACTGTTGAATGGAAATAATGGCAAGGGGGCCTCATCAATAACAGCCAGCCCCTCCATAATTGATGAACTTGCCGTGCAGGTATCCCGCGAAAAAAGAAAATGGGAAAGTGGGTTGAACTTGAATTTTCCTAAGGGCAAACCTCATATTGTCCATATCAAACCTGAATTCAATATTCTTCCCCTTATCTCCAAGTATTTCCGGACAGCCTATCCTTCCGGCAACTGGGTTATTTATGACCAGGTGAGGAATTACGGATTGTTTTTCAATGGGTCTAACGTGCGTTTTGTAAAGGACATCCCTGCCCATTTTTTAATGGCCGAGGCTGCCTGATGCTACCCCCGATTAACAGCAAGCTTTAACTTTTCATAAATAAAGCCAGCTTCCATTTTATGCTGCAAAAACGTAACTTAGCCGCTTTGTTTGCAGGATGATCGATTTCGAGGAAAACATTGAGGTTAAAGGCGCACGGGTTCACAATCTTAAGAACATAGATGTAACCATTCCAAGGGAGAAATTGGTGGTGATCACAGGTTTGTCCGGGAGTGGAAAATCCTCCCTTGCCTTCGACACCATTTATGCTGAAGGTCAACGTCGATACATAGAAACCTTCTCTGCCTATGCCCGGCAGTTTTTGGGGGGACTGGAACGCCCTGATGTTGACAAGATAGACGGTCTTTCCCCGGTGATAGCCATCGAACAAAAAACCACATCAAAGTCTCCGAGGTCCACAGTAGGTACGATAACAGAGGTATATGATTTCCTACGCTTATTATATGCCCGGGCTGGTGATGCCTACAGTTACAAAACAGGCGAAAAAATGGTCAGCTATAGCGATGAACAGATCCGCAAGCTAATCATTTCCACTTACACAGAAAAGAAGATCAACATCCTGGCACCTGTTGTTAAATCAAGAAAGGGACACTATCGAGAACTGTTTGAACAGATTGCACGGCAGGGTTTTGTAAAGGTCAGGGTGGATGGGCACATCCTGGACATCGTGCAGGGAATGAAAGTAGACCGGTACAAGACACATGACATTGAGATAGTAGTGGACCGCCTCCTCGTTTCCGAAGAGTAAGACGTGGAGAAGCGCCTTGCCGAATCCATAAACACAGCCATGTACAGTGGCAATAATGTACTGATGGTCCTGGAAGAAGGTCAGGAGGTCCCCAGATTTTTTAGTCGTGACCTGATGTGCCCGAGTTCAGGAATATCTTACCCCGTTCCTGAACCCAATACGTTTTCATTCAATTCCCCAAAAGGCATGTGCCCGGAGTGCCATGGCCTGGGACATGTTTATGAAATAAATGAATCCAAGATTTTTCCAAATAAAAAGCTGTCCATAAAAGGAGGCGGCATTGCACCTTTGGGGGAATACAAAAAATCCTGGGCCTTTCGGCAACTGGAGACCATAGCGCGCCGTTTTGAATTTGATCTTAATGACCCTATAGAAAGTATTCCCGAAGAAGCCTACCGGGTTATCCTTTTCGGAGGCGAAGAAAGTTTTGAGGTCAACTCCAAAACCCTCGGGGTCACAAGGGAGTATAAAATCGATTACGAGGGTATTGCCAATTTTATTAAAACGCAGCATGCAGAAGCTGATTCCAGTAGCATCCGTCGCTGGGCAAAAGGGTATATGGACCGTATCCCCTGCCCTGCCTGTGATGGTTCCCGGCTTAAACTGGAATCTCTGAATTTTCGTATCCACGATAAAAACATTGCCGACCTGGCTGCAATGGATATTCGGGACCTGGCCAATTTCTTTAAAGGGCTTGATGATGTTCTGAAAGGTAATCAGAAACGCATCGCAGAAGAGATAATCAAAGAGATTAATGTCCGATTGAAATTCCTTTTGGATGTAGGGCTGGATTACCTTTCTCTTAATCGAAGCTCCAAATCCCTGTCAGGAGGGGAAGCGCAGCGGATCCGACTCGCAACGCAGATCGGTTCACAGCTTGTAGGCGTTCTTTATATTCTAGATGAGCCAAGCATTGGGCTGCATCAGCGGGATAACAACCGACTGATCAAATCTCTTGAATCGCTTCGTGATATCGGGAATTCCGTTATTGTTGTAGAACATGATCGCGATATGATCGAACACGCGGACCACGTGATCGACATTGGTCCCAGGGCAGGTAAACATGGCGGAGAGATCATCTCCGAAGGCTCGCCCAGGGAACTTATCGAACATCAGACCCTTACGGCCGAGTATATTTCCGGTGATAAAACCATTCCCGTACCAGAGCAAAGGCGAATAGGCAACGGCAAAACCCTGACCCTATCGGGCTGTACGGGCAACAACCTGAAAAATGTAACTGTACAATTTCCACTGGGAAAGATGATTGGGGTTACCGGGGTGTCTGGCAGCGGTAAATCTACCCTGATCAACGAAACCCTCTACCCCATTTTAAACGCCCATTTTTTCAATGGTGTGAAAAAACCCATGCCGTATCAAAAGATATCCGGCCTTCAGCATATCGACAAGGTCATTGATATCAACCAGTCACCTATTGGACGGACCCCTAGGTCCAATCCAGCGACGTACACGGGAGTCTTCGGGGAGATACGTTCCCTGTTTTCCAAGACACCTGAGGCTGCTATTCGCGGATATAAACCCGGAAGGTTCAGTTTCAATGTCAAGGGTGGCCGGTGCGAAACCTGTCAGGGCGGCGGCCTGCGGGTGATCGAAATGAATTTCCTCCCGGATGTATATGTGGAGTGTGAGACCTGCAATGGAAAGCGTTTTAACCGCGAAACCCTTGAAATTCGTTACAAAGGAAAATCCATCGCGGATGTTTTGGAAATGACCATTGATGAGGCTGTGGACTTCTTTGAAAAAATCCCGAAGATTTACCGAAAGCTGAAGACCATACAGGAAGTAGGCCTGGGCTATATTTCCCTGGGTCAGCAATCAACTACCCTCTCTGGTGGAGAAGCCCAGCGGGTTAAACTCGCCACGGAACTGTCGAAAAGAGATACGGGCAACACCTTTTACATTTTGGATGAACCCACCACGGGCTTGCATTTTGAGGATATCCGTGTACTAATGGAGGTGCTGAATCAGTTGGTTGACAAGGGCAATACGGTGTTAGTCATCGAGCACAATATGGAT
>NZ_CEYNTP010000288.1:0-2105 GCF_982873095.1 Lentiprolixibacter sp.
AGGTACTCGGTATTGCGCCGGTCAAGCACCACGGCGCGGTCGATCAGTTCCATCGCGACCTGCAGCTTGCGCCGCTCGGTTGCCGCGACCGACAGGAAAAACCAGGCATCCGCATCGTTGAATACAGGATTTATCTTTTTGTCAAAAGAGTCTGCCTCCTCCTTGATGATGGGCGGCACCCAATAGGGGGAATCTTTGTACAAGCGGAACGGAAACTTTACAAACTTCTTAATTTCACTTTTCGTATGGGCCTCTTTAAGTGTTACCATGCCTTAACTTTAGTAAGGCCAATATCAGTAATATTTGGCAATAAAAAAACCAGACAGGTGGCTTTCCTGAAAATGGTACTTAGAAATATGAAGTTTTTTAGTTAGGCTCTAATGAGTAGCTTACCCGCCTGACCGCTTTGCCTTGCGTTGCATCCTTCTCAATTGTTTACGGCTGGGCGCCAGGTTGATGTCCTCTGCCCCCTTTCCCTTGGATTTACGGGCCTTTCGTTTAGCCTTTTTCAGGGCTTTCCTTGAGGGGAGGTCACCATTTGAACCCCGTCTTTGCTGGGCGATCGGCTTTACGTCCTGATGGTAATCGAGCCGATAAGAAATACCGCTGGTCATGAAGATGCGGCTGGGCGTATTCTTAAAACTGGCCCCCATACTGAAGTCCAACTGAAAATTTTTACTGAACAGGTGGGCGATTCCACTTCGCAGAAGCAAATCGGAATATCGGTCGCTGTCAATACCCTGGTGTTCCAGGAAGATACTCCATTTCGGATTCCGGAAGGCATGCGATACAGATATCACATAGCTGAGCTCGGGAAAGTCAGTTCCGATACGGTCATAGGCCACATTGGTGATCAGGACCATACGTGGGGTTAAGCGACTTTGAGTAGCCACCATAGCCCTTGGTGTTACTACGGGTTCACCAGGATAAAATGGATTGTCTCCCAGGGTAAAATTGGCCCCGCCGTAAAGGGAGATAGCGGGCAGCAAATTTTTAAACTGGAATTTGTTATTGGCCCGCCAGCTGTAGAGGTTGGGTTTGTTGCGCTGCGGGTTCTTAAAGGGATCGTAGATGAGGAATTTCAATCCCAGCCGGTTTTGGGCAAAATCCGTTCGGGACTCATCAAAGCCAAAATTTTCAAAGGTGATATTCTGGTTTTGGAAAGTACCCTCATAGATGATCTCAAGCTGCTCCAGCAACAATCCATACCTGAGGGCCAGGTCCACCCCGAATATATTAGAATTCGTATTCAGGTCAGTATGGTCTTGTTGTTCGTAGGCCAGGCCCAATTCGGCCTGTATTACGTCTTTACCTACTGCATAGGCACTTACGGAAAACCCAGGGCGGTTAGAATTGATGACATCGGTATACTGGGCGAAGCTTCCGGACCAACAGAAAAGGACGACAAGCCCTGTAACCCAAATAGATAACTTTCGTTTCAGCGGTTGCCCCATAAAATTCGATTTAGTATATTTTTATGACAATTATTCTGCTTATACAACGCCGGAATTGTACTTTTGATATATTATCCCATCAGAATATGACATTTTTACAAGTTCTCTTATTTGTTTTACTCTTCTATTTCCTGCTGAAGTTCATTGGCCGCTGGTTAGCGCCGAGGCTGTTCCAATATGCGGTAAAGAAGACTGAGGAGCGCTTCAGGGAACAGTATACTTCCTATTCAGGGACCCAACAAGAGGAAGTGAAGGTGGGGGATGTTAGTATTACCAAAACCTCAGGTCCCAGAAAAAAAGGGAAAGATTCCGTGGGGGAATATATAGACTATGAAGAAATAGATTAACTTGTTTCGCAGAATTTGTCTATGAATAAGGGATTCCCATCAGTTTTTACGCATTTCTTTGTTCTTGTATTTTTTGTGCTGGTTTCCCTGGCGTATTTCCACCCTGTGTTGCAGGGAAAGGCGATCCGGCAGTCTGATATTGAGCAATATATTGGGATGGCCAAGGAGCAAAATGACTATCGGGCCGAGTACAATGAAGAACCGTACTGGACCAACAGTGCCTTCGGCGGGATGCCCACCTATCAGCTAGGCGCAAATTATCCTCATAACTACATTAAAGAGCTGGACCGCCTTATACGGTTCC
>NZ_CEYNTP010000288.1:2115-3171 GCF_982873095.1 Lentiprolixibacter sp.
CCTTCCCAGGCCTGCAGATTATCTCTTTCTTTATTTTATTGGCTTCTACATCTTGCTGTGCTGCCTTAAGATCGATTACCGCCTGGCCGTCCTGGGGGCTCTGGCCTTCGGTTTTTCTACCTATTTGATCATCATCCTTGGGGTAGGCCATAACGCCAAGGCCCATGCAATTGCCTATCTCCCCATGGTGCTGGGGGGAATAGTGCTCGCCTTCAGGGGCAAATACCTCTGGGGCTTTATCCTTACTGCCCTGGCCATGGCACTTGAGATCAGCGCCAACCATTATCAGATGACCTATTACTTTGGCTTGCTGGTTTTGATCCTCGGACTGGTTTACCTTATCGACGCCATTAGAAACAAAACGCTTAAACCCTTTTTTACAGCACTATCCGTACTTGTTGCGGCTGTGTTGATCAGTATCAGCATGAACACCACGGGTCTGCTGGCCACAAAGGAGTATGCGGACTGGAGTACGCGCGGTACTTCCGAGTTGACAGTCAATCCGGATGGCAGCCCTAAATCAGGGAATTCCGGGCTGAGCCGTGAGTATATCACCCAATACAGCTACGGGATTACCGAATCTCTGAACCTGATTGTTCCCAGGTTGTTTGGTGGGGCCTCTGCAGAGGACCTGGGGACAGATTCCAAGGCCTATCAGTATTTAACAGAACAAGGGCTTTCCCGCAGCAGGGCCCTGGATTTTGCAAGCAGTATCCCCCTCTACTGGGGAGACCAGCCAGGTGTGGCGGCCCCGGCCTATGTTGGGGTAGTAGTATTCTTTTTCTTTTTGCTGGGGCTTATCCTGGTGAAGGACCGCTCTAAATGGTGGCTGTTGGGAGGGGTTGTGTTATCCCTGCTACTGAGTTGGGGAAAAAACTTTGGGGCGCTTACCGATTTTATGATTTCTTACTTCCCCTTATATGACAAATTCAGGGCAGTAAGTTCCATACAGGTTATACTTGAACTCTGTGTGCCCATACTGGGTATTTTAGGACTCGCGAGGTTTACAAACAACAAGGTGGGCGTTGCCGAGAAAATGAGCGCACTTAAGATCTC
>NZ_CEYNTP010000289.1:0-3160 GCF_982873095.1 Lentiprolixibacter sp.
GCACAAGAAAAACTTTGCCAGCGTGCTTCCGTCATTAGGACAGGTAACTTCTTCATTCGCCCCCTGGATAATGGTCATGAACATGGGAGCGCTGGCCAGTCCGGCAGTCGCCGTGTAGGTATCTGAGGTAGTAAAATCCCGTGTAGCATCCGCGTTCCTTGCAGGAGCGTCCGATGCTTCTGATGCCCAAAAAATCTCGTAAACACTTGTGTTTGCTATGGCTGTTGTCCCTATAATTGACAGCCCAAGCAAGAGCACGGCATACAAGAGATGCCTGGTTTTCATGGGGAGCATAGGTTAATTCGAGTTATGGCAAGAATATGCTTGATTTGGGGTCTAGTATATTCTAAAGCGTAATTATTTAAACTTATATTTTCTCTTTATCTTTAGGCATTCAAGCCTACTTAATATTATTTCTTTTTAACGTTCAGATATGAAAAAAAGTATAGCCCTGCTCGGTTTTTTCGTTGTAATGACGATTTCCTCTTGTGGCCAGAAAAGTGATAATGAGATCAATACCCCCCAGGAAGTCACTTTTACTGCCGAATTGATGGTCCCTGATATGGATATTCCCTGGGGAATGGAGTTCCTGCCTGATGGAGGAATGCTCATCACGGAAAAAGCGGGGCAAATTATCCTCTTCAAAGATGGCGAAAAGACCAACCTTCAAAATGTACCGCCCATATATTTCCGGGGACAGGGAGGGCTTATGGACATCAGGCTGCATCCTGACTATGCCAATAACGGCTGGATCTACCTTTCTTACGCCTCCGAGGAGGGTGTAGAGAAGGGAGGGCATACGGCGATTGCCCGGGCTAAATTATCAGGAAACAGCCTCACCGACCTGGAAGTGTTGTATAAAGCCTCACCGAACACGACTGCAGGCCGGCATTTTGGTTCCCGCATAGAGTTTGATGCCAATGGTTACCTCTATTTTACAATCGGGGAACGGGGTGAAAGGGATGTCAATCCCCAGGATATCACCCGTGATGGAGGTAAGGTATACCGGCTTCACGATGACGGAAGGATCCCTACGGACAATCCTTTTGTAAACCAAAGCGGAGCAAAAGCGGCCATCTATACCTATGGAAACCGCAATCCCCAGGGTATGGCACGCCATCCGGAAACCGGTGCTATCTGGATCCACGAACACGGTCCAAGAGGAGGAGATGAAATCAACATAGTGGAAAAGGGACTCAATTACGGCTGGCCAGTAATCACCTATGGAATCAATTACAGCGGCACCCCAATCACCGATAAAACAGAGATGGAAGGAATGGAACAACCCATCCATTACTGGGTGCCCTCAATCGCTCCCAGTGGAATGGCCTTTGTTACCTCAGACCGCTACCCCCAATGGAAGGGCAACCTGCTTGTGGGTTCCCTGTCCTTTCAGTACCTCGAGCGCATGGAACTCAACGGAAATTCGGTAACCTACCGCGAAAAATTGATGGAAAATGTAGGAAGGGTGCGGAATGTAAAACAAGGACGGGATGGTTATATCTATGTGGCCGTTGAAGGAAAAGGGATATTCAAACTTGTTCCGAATAACTGATTCCGGTTCCTCCTTCCAACCCATTAAAAGGCCATGAAGTACCTATTATTTGTATATCTCATACTACTGTTCGCCCTGTCCAACCACCTTTTCCAGGACAAAGAACTGGAAGCGAGCATGGCCAGGGGCAAGGTAGTTTATGCTGATTTTTGTGTGACCTGCCACCTGGAAAACGGCGAAGGGGTTCCATATACCTTCCCGCCCCTGGCAAAGTCAGATTACCTTGCCAACAATCGCGAGGCCAGTATCCGCGGGGTAAAATACGGTCAGCGGGGGGAAATAGTCGTGAACGGAGAAACCTACAACAATACCATGATGCCTATGGGGCTTTCTGATGAGGAAATCGCAGATGTTCTGAATTTCGTGATGAACTCCTGGGGAAATGAACAGGAAGAAGCGGTTACAGAAGAGGAAGTTGCCCAAATAGGTCCCCGTTAATCTTTTTTGAGGGCGTCCAGGGCTTTCCTCACCGACCCGTATTTTTTCAACACTTCCTGGGCTTGTTCATAATCCAGCTGCAGGCCTTCCATCAGATAGCGGGTGCCCCGGTCTACCAGTTTATTGTTGCTCAGTTGCATATTCACCATTTTGTTCCCTTTTACCCTGCCAATACGAATCATTAAGGCGGTGGTAATCATATTCAGGGCGAGTTTCTGGGAGGTGCCACTTTTCATCCGCGTACTGCCCGTAACAAACTCCGGTCCTACTACAATCTCAATGGGGATTTCTGCCAACTGTGCCAGCGGGGACCCCGGATTATTCGTTATTCCGGCAGTGAGCAAACCGTTCTTTCGTGCGGTTTCTATCCCCCCCAGAACATAGGGTGTAGTTCCTGAAGCCGCAATACCTACCAGGGTATCCAGGGAATTGATATCATGAGCCTTGAGGTCTTTCCAGGCCTGTTTACGGTCATCTTCTGCAAATTCCACAGCCTTTCTTATCGCACCGTCACCTCCCGCGATAAGGCCAATGACCAATTCGTGTGGCATACCATAGGTTGGGGGTATTTCAGAGGCATCCAGAATGCCCAGGCGACCACTGGTTCCCGCTCCGATATAGAACAACCTCCCTCCTTTATAAAAACGCTCTTCAAGGAGGTCCACCAATTTGGTGATCTGGGGAATAACTTTGGCTACAGCCAGGGGTACTTTTTGGTCTTCCTGGTTCATGTATTGTAAAAGCGTCTGGGTGTCCAGCTGCTCCAAATGGTCATAATGGGAAGGGGATTCAGTGATCTTCTTATATTGTGTCATATCACAACAGGCGGATATCCTGGTTTCGAAAAAGATTAAGCAGGTTGTTCTCTGGCTCCAATTCCGTGATCATGGTATTAATGGCGTTGATGTCACAAGTCTTATACCGATGCTGGGAATTGAGTTTTTCCGAGATACACAAAAGTACCGTTTTTTTGGAAGCCCGTACCACGGCCTTTTTGACTTGTACGATATCCCAATCAAAGTCCGTTAGTCCGTGCAGGGAATCCACATAGCCGGTTCCGATAAAACTATAGTCGAACTTTACTTCAGAGAGCTGGTGAATCACCCCGGGGCCAATACTGATCTGCGCCTCCTTCGAGAGCTCGCCACCAAGAAAGATTACCCGGAT
>NZ_CEYNTP010000290.1:0-3147 GCF_982873095.1 Lentiprolixibacter sp.
AGGCAGTAAGTCCTTTACGTAGAGTACCCCAAGGACATTGTCCATATTTTCTGAAAAAACAGGGATCCTGGAATAACCATATTTCTTGATTTCCTCCAGAACATCCGGGAATTTCATATCATCGCTCAGGGCAAAAATATCTATTCTGGGGCGCATTACCTGTTTGGTATCTGTATTGCCAAAGGTGACAATCCCTTCCAGGATCTTCTGTTCTTCCTTTGTGGTGTCCCCTTCTGAGGTAAGTTCCAGTGCCTGTGAAAGATGGTCTACGCTCAGGCTCGATTTCCGCCGCCCCAACCGTTCGTACATAAAGATACTGGCACTCCGCATCGGGCTACTTAAAGGGGTAAAAAACACATCCATGACCTTTAGTGGGTATGCCATAAAGAAAGAAAAGGGGCGCCTGTTCCTGTTCGCATAAATTTTCGGTAAGATCTCACCAAACATCAATATCAGGAAGGTGGCTACCACCACTTCGAGAAGAAAACGTACTGAAATAAAGGACAGCAACACATAATTAATGCCTGAGAAAAGAGTGTCCCCAATTGTGCTGAAAAGGAGGACAATCCCGATGTTGATAGCATTGTTGGTTATCAGGATTGTCGCCAGTAGTTTTTTAGGCTTTTCGAGTAACTGAACAACAATTCGGCTTTTACTGGATTTGGATTCCCTGATCTCATTCAAATCTGTACCCGAAAGACCAAAAAAGGCCACCTCAGCACCAGAGACCAGTGCTGAACAGCACAAAAGCACCACCATGATGACCAGGCGGATTACAAGTGTGCTATCTAAAGCAAATAACCCAATCAATAAACTATGTGGATCAGGATCCAAGGGCTAGGAATTTACTTTGTTCATCAGAACGGCAGATCGTCCTCGTCTTCCTGTTCGGCCAGGGGTTGTGCAACTGCCGGGGGCTCTTGCATTTGCTGAGGTGCTGCGGCAGGGGTCCCTGGGGCCGCAGGACCAGCGTTGGCCATACTTTCCTGTTTGGTACTCAAAAAGGTAAAATCCTGCACATGTATTTCTGTGGTATATCGCGTATTGCCATCTTCTCCCTGCCACTGGCGAGTTTTCAGACGGCCTTCAACGTATATTTTATCTCCCTTGTTGAGGTACTTCTCACAAATTTCAGCCGCCTTGTTCCGAACTACAATATTGTGCCATTCGGTATTGGTGACCTTTTCTCCGGTCTGCCGGTTCGTGTAGGTCTCGTTGGTTGCGATTGGAAAACGGCCTATGCAGTTACCGCCTTCAAAATAGTGTAACTTCACCTCATCCCCTAAATGCCCAATCAGCATTACTTTATTCAATGTTCCGCTCATAACTTATCTATTGGATCAAAAATACGAAAATTTGTTGCTCTTAAGTATTTTCCAGCGCAGGCCTTTTTTCAAGGTACCTATCAATAAAATCAGCAATCAATACCGGTACAGGAAATCGGTGTAACCCCCTTATTGGGATACCTGTTTCCAGTGCACGGTCAACTACCACCCGCCAGAAAACAACGTGTAAATGTTGGTGTGAAAGCTTGTGGATAATCAGCTGCTCATTAAATCGCAGCAATTGGTCTATGCGATATCCTGGCAGCATTTCCGTGACCTGCTGATGTATGGGCCCAGCAGGACTTTCCCCTTTGGTTTCGAGGAAGGGAAACTCATAGAGGTTTTGCCATATCCCCTGCCCTTCCCTTTTTCTGAAAAGGGTATGTTCTTCTGGATCCTCAAACACGAGATAGTTGAGGTGCCTATGGGTAACTTTTTGTTTCTTCCCTTTCACCGGCAGTGTATCCACCATCCCCTTTTCCAGTGCCACACAACTATCATTCAGAGGGCAGGTCAGGCAATAGGGATTCTTGGGTTTACAATGCAAGGCCCCAAATTCCATGAGCCCCTGGTTGTAATCCCGAATATTTTCACGATCCATCACCTCTCTTGCCAGTTCTTTAAAATATCTGACTCCCTTTGGAGTATCAATACGTAATTCTACCCCAAAATAACGGGCTAGCACGCGATATACATTCCCATCAACCACAGGTTCCGGGGCATTGAAACTTATTGAAGCAATGGCACTGGCCGTGTAATCCCCCACCCCTTTTAATTTTATCAATTCTGCGTAATTCCCAGGGAACTCCCCGTTATACTCATTGACGATGGTTTTAGCGGTAGCATGCAGGTTACGGGCCCTGGAGTAATACCCTAAACCCTGCCATAACTTCAAAACAGACTCCTCACTTGCCGAGGCAAGCTCGTGTACGGTGGGAAAGGCGATGATAAACTTTTCGTAATAGGGCAATCCCTGGGCAATGCGAGTTTGCTGTAGCAATATTTCAGACAACCATATTTTGTAAGGGTCGGTTGTTTGCCGCCAGGGAAGGGACCGCTTGTTTTCCCCGTACCAGCTCAGAATTTTCCTCGAAAATGACATCGAATTCACGGTAAGGGTCAAAAGTAAGAGATTATGCACTTAAAATTAGCACATTACCAGAAAGAAAGAATTTAATTTATATATTTGCAAGCCTGAAAAACTTACAAAAATTATATAATTAAAATGACTAAAGCGGATATCGTATCAAGGATCTCGGAGAAACTGGGAATAGAAAAAGGAGACGTACAGGCTACAGTAGAATCTTTTATGGAGGAAGTAAAAGCTTCCCTGGAAAACGGAGATAATGTTTACCTGAGGGGCTTCGGAAGTTTCATCGTTAAAACAAGGGCAGAGAAAACGGGCAGAAATATATCAAAGAATACCACTATTAAGATTCCTGCTCATAACATTCCCGCTTTTAAACCCGCAAAGGTATTTATAGAAGGAGTTAAAAGTAACGTCCAAGTCAAGTAATAACAGCATTAAAAGTAGAACTTCATGCCTAGTGGTAAGAAAAGAAAAAGACATAAGGTAGCTACCCACAAGCGAAAGAAACGCAGGAGAGCTAACCGACACAAGAAGAAGTAGTTGCAGGACTACTTTTTCATTTTATAACGTTCATTGACATAAGAATTCCAGTAATTAGGATTTCGACGGGTTTTTATAACCTGTACAACTATTGTATAATCCGTTCTTCCCAAGAAATGGGGAGAACCTAAATTGACACAGGTGAAAAGAGAATTAATCGTAAGATCCGATTCTAATGCCGTCGATTTTGCC
>NZ_CEYNTP010000291.1:0-3111 GCF_982873095.1 Lentiprolixibacter sp.
GGCGAACCGAAGGTGGTTCAACACACAATCCTGCCTTAGCAGGGTAATTCTGAATAGTGCTAAGCAGGAGGTTAATGACAGGACCCAGGTTAGTGAAGAAGAATTGTCATTTGAAGAAAAGAGGAGAAACACCCTGCTTGCCCTGGAAGAAGCAAGTTTGATATTCAAGGCAGCGGAAGACCTGGGGGAGTATCCCATCATCTTTCGCAATGAAAAAGGAGATACCCAGTTCCCCTTCTGGAACCAATTAAACGGTCCCCTGGCAGACGCTTTGTGGCATACGGGACAAGTAGTGAGCCTCCGGCGGCAGGCCGGCAATCCCTTCCCTCCTGGGGTAAGCGTTTTTACGGGCGTACGGCGGGAACAATAGCTTTATGATTAAAATCATTATAAAGGAGTGGTAAAGGGCTTATTTTAGCCTTAATTTTGTATCAAAAACAGTGTTATGAGAATATTCAAATTTAAAGAAGCTAATATAGCGTTACAGATTTCCTTAGGTATTGCGTTCATCCTTTGCCTCGGGATAGGAGAAGCCCGGGCCTTCTTTCAGGATTTGAGTGAACAGGAGGATATCAATTACAACCAATTCAAAGGGGAGGTTGTGGACAGCCAGAGCCGGGACCCATTGGTTTTTGCATCATTGACCCTGGAAGGGACCAATATCAGCACCGTTACCAATACAGAGGGTACATTTTTACTCAAAGTCCCTAAGTCTATTGAGGAAGGGAGTGTTGTTGTTACTTTTCTGGGTTACACCAGCAGGGTGATCCCATTGGGCCAACTTAAGCCTGATAAGAACAGGATTGCCCTGGATATTTCTGTTACCAATCTGGCAGAAGTAAATGTTACCGCTCCCAGGGACGCAGCCAGTCTGGTGAAGGAAGCCCTGAGAAAAAAAGGGGAAAACTACTTTGACGATCCTACTCTGATGACCGCATTTTACCGGGAAACCATCAAGAAAAGACGAAGGAATGTTTCCTTGTCTGAGGCGGTGGTGAACATTTACAAAACCCCTTATACCTCCTCCAGGCAGGATGCGGTACAATTGTACAAGGCAAGGAAGAGCACGGATTACAGCAAATTGGACACCTTGGCCCTTAAGCTGCAGGGTGGGCCCTTCAATGCCCTGTTTGTGGACATTATGAAATATCCTGATTTTATTTTTACCAAGGAAACGATTGACGACTATAAGTTTACGTTTGATCGGTCCACCACCATTAATGACCAATTGATATTCGTTATCAATTTCAAACAGCGCGACAATATCCTTGAACCCATGTATCAGGGGAAGCTCTTTATCGATGCGGATAAAAAGATCCTGACCAGTGCGGTATATTCGTTGAACATTACGACCCGCGAAATGGCCAGTCGCTTATTTGTGCGCAAGAAACCGAGGAATGCCAGGGTCTATCCCACACAGGTGGCTTATCGGGTGGATTACAGAGAGAAAGATGGCCGCTGGTACTACGGCTACAGCAATGTGCTGCTCGAATTCAAGATCAACTGGGATAAGAAACTCTTTAATTCCGTGTATAGCATGACCTGTGAGATGGCCGTTACCGATTGGGAAAAGAACATTAGCGGAGCGGTCCCGAAATCCAGGGAACGCATTAAAACCTCGATCATCATGAGTGATGAGGCCCTGGGCTTTTCAGATCCGGATTTCTGGGGAGAATACAATATCATCGAACCCGAAAAGTCTATTGAAAGTGCCATCAGGAAAATCCAAAGGCAACTCAGAAGGACAAAAGCGGATAGCGGGACCTCAACCCCTTAATTGCCCGTCTCAGAAAGATTAAACAAAACGGCACATTCTTGTGCCGTTTTTGCATTATTCAACCCGTCAAACCCCCTGATATTGCCGCCATATGCGGTGCAAAAACCTCTCCCTGAAATTATGAACAATTGTTAATAACTTACGTTTATAAGTTGTTGATTTTTAATTGCTTATATTTTTTGCAAAACGTAGGTGAATCGTATATATTTACTACATGGTTTGGAAGGGAAACCTGTCCAGGGTAGCTCGGAAGAATCATTATGAAGTTGACGTTCTTTGTATTGTTGTTTAACCTTGGCCCAAGAGTTGGAGGATTCGTCCTCGAACAGGAGGAATAAGGTGAGCGAAGGAACAGGGGGCTGTAGTTCTCAGTTCTGATCGTGGATGCGAGATGTAAAGCGCAGTGCTTCGGTAAGGCGTGGACCACTTCGTGTTAATGCGACAAGAAGAGGCATTTGGAGTTACTTGGTTTAACAATTAAGGACAAAAGATGTTTCAAACGTTGATTTAGCTGGCGAATGCGATCAATGGTTGCGGTGGACTACTTCGGTAAGACACAATTTGCGAGCTAATTCTAGAAAGCCATATCAATGTACCCGTACAATGATATGGCTTTTGTCTTTTTAGTCCCACCCCCCTACCTGATTTCCCATATTCAACCCTTACAAAATATACTGTTATTACACAGTCATATGTTGTATATTTGCTCCGCAAAAATCCATACAGCCTAATGCCCAAAATAATTTATACCCGCACAGACGAAGCACCAGCACTAGCCACACAATCTTTCCTCCCTATTATTAAAGCCTACACCAAGACTGCAGGAATTGACATCGAAACCCGCGATATCTCCCTGGCGGGACGTATCCTGGCAAACTTTTCCGATTATCTTGAGGAAAACCAAAAAAAATCCAATGACCTGGAAGCCCTGGGTATTCTGGCCAAATCTCCGGAAGCGAATATCATCAAACTGCCTAATATCAGTGCTTCTATCCCGCAGCTTAAGGAAGCCATTAGCGAACTGCAAGCCAAAGGATTTAACGTGCCTGACTATCCGGATGAACCGGGAAATGACGGAGAAAAGGAAATCAAAGCCCGTTACGACAAGGTCAAAGGAAGTGCCGTTAACCCTGTACTACGGGAAGGCAACTCGGATAGGCGGGCACCACGTCCGGTGAAAAACTATGCCAGGAAAAACCCGCATAGCATGGGGGCCTGGACCAAAGATTCCAAGACCCATGTGGCCACCATGTCTGAAGGCGATTTCCGGTCCAACGAAAAATCGCTTACCCTCCCTGAAGCAACACAGGTAAGCATTCAGTGGACAGGGGCAC
>NZ_CEYNTP010000292.1:0-3109 GCF_982873095.1 Lentiprolixibacter sp.
ACACAGCAATTTCCCTGGGATGTGCCAACTGATCCCTATGAGGCTGCCCGGGCAAAGGCCGATGCGGCATTTGAATTTATTACCAAACTGGGATTTGACTACTTCTGCTTTCACGATTACGATCTGATCCGGGAAGCCCCCACCTTTTCAGAATCTGAGAAACGTTTGTTTAGCATGGTAGAGTATCTCAAAGAGAAAAAGAAAGCCTCCGGGGTTAAATTGCTCTGGGGCACGGCAAACTGCTTTTCCCATCCCAGGTATATGAACGGTGCAGCTACCAACCCGGATTTCAGGGTCCTGGCACGGGCAGGTGGGCAGATTAAACTGGCCCTGGATGCTACCATTGCCCTCGGTGGGGAGAATTATGTCTTCTGGGGAGGTCGCGAAGGGTATATGTCGCTCCTGAATACTGATATGAAACGTGAATTGGACCATATGGGCCAATTTCTGGGCCTGGCCCGCGATTATGCAAGAGCACAGGGGTTCAGGGGCAATTTCTTTATCGAACCCAAGCCCATGGAACCCATGAAGCACCAATACGACTTCGATGCCGCCACAGTGATAGGGTTCTTGCATCAATACGGTTTGCAGGACGACTTTAAACTCAATATTGAGGTGAATCACGCTACCCTGGCCGGCCATACCTTCCAGCACGAACTGGAAGTAGCAGCAAGCCACGGCCTATTGGGGAGCATTGATGCCAACAGAGGGGATTATCAGAATGGCTGGGACACGGACCAGTTCCCTAACAACATCAACGAGGTAACAGAAGCCATGCTCGTTTTCCTTAAATCAGGTGGACTTCAAGGGGGCGGGGTAAATTTTGATGCTAAAATACGAAGGAATTCCACCGATCCGGAAGATGTGTTCCATGCGCATATTGGAGGGGCGGATACCTTTGCCCGTGCCTTGCTCATAGCAGACAATATCATCCGCTCTTCATCTTATGAAGGACTACGCAAGGAACGCTACCACTCTTTTGACCAAGGCCAGGGTAAAGCTTTTGAAGAAGGAAAATTACAACTAACAGACCTCTATGATATTGCCATGGCAAATGGAGAACTGGACTTACAAAGCGGTAAACAGGAACTCTTCGAGAATATCATCAACCAGTACATATGAATTTGCGGAAAAGCCAGTAAGTTTTACCATTGCTTTCCCAAAATTGCTATCAGGATTGTATATTATGGAAGCGATATGCAACTAAATAACCTCAACCAAATATTATGACTTCGGCTTTTGGATTCTGGGACTATTTGATTTTTGCCGTCTATGGATGCCTCATTTTAGGAGTAGGCCTCTGGGTCTCCCGCGATAAGGAAGGTCACCAGAAAAATGCAGAGGACTATTTCCTTGCCAGTAAATCGCTCCCCTGGTGGGCTATAGGGGCTTCGCTTATAGCAGCTAATATTTCCGCAGAACAATTTATCGGGATGTCGGGTTCCGGTTTTGCCGTGGGTCTGGCTATTGCCTCCTATGAATGGATGGCAGCCATAACCTTGCTGATTGTTGGAAAATACTTCCTTCCCATTTTTATTGAAAAAGGCCTGTACACCATACCGGAATTCGTTGAAAAACGGTATTCCACAAATCTGAAGACCATTCTGGCGGTTTTCTGGATTGCCCTTTATGTTTTTGTCAACCTGGCTTCTGTGCTCTATCTGGGTTCCCTAGCGCTGGAGACGATTATGGGCATCCCCATGATCTATGGGGTAATTGGACTGGCCCTGTTTGCGGCGGCCTATTCTCTTTACGGCGGTCTTTCAGCTGTAGCCTGGACGGATGTGATACAGGTGATTTTCCTCGTCCTTGGTGGCCTGGTAACTACCTATCTGGCCCTGAATTCGGTTTCCGACGGGCAGGGGATTTTAGTCGGAATAAAAACGGTATACGAGACCGTCCCTGAAAAATTTGTGATGATATTAGACAAATCCAATCCGGAGTACAAGAACCTGCCCGGATTAGGCGTACTCGTTGGTGGCCTCTGGGTGGCGAACTTATATTACTGGGGCTTTAACCAGTATATCATACAAAGGACCCTTGCGGCCAAGTCCCTGAGGGAATCACAAAAAGGGATTATCCTGGCAGCCTTCCTCAAAATTATTATCCCCGTAATTGTAGTTATTCCCGGTATTGCAGCCTATGTCATGGTCAATGATTCCGGAATACTTGGCCGCCTTGGCGAAACCGGGCTTCAAAATCTGCCCTCACTGGCGCAGGCAGACAAAGCTTATCCCTGGCTGCTGCAATTCCTGCCTGTAGGGCTCAAAGGAGTCGCCTTTGCAGCCCTGACGGCAGCAGTGGTTTCCTCCCTGGCTTCCATGTTAAACTCCACCTCAACGATTTTTACAATGGATATCTATAAGCAATACGTCAACAGGAATGCCTCGGATAAAGCCACAGTTAACGTAGGGCGCATTTCTGCTGCTATTGCCTTGATAATTGCCAGTATTATGGCTCCCTTACTGGGAGGTATTGACCAGGCCTTTCAATTCATCCAGGAGTATACCGGTTTAGTGAGTCCCGGTATTTTAGCCGTATTCGTTTTGGGCTTATTCTGGAAGAAAACGACCAACAAAGGCGCCATAGCAGGGGCATTGGCGTCTATTCCTATCGCCCTTTACTTCAAGATCTCCCCCAATGGTTGGGCAGATCATGCGTTCTTTGTGAATGTACCCTTCCTGGATCAAATGGGATATACCTGCCTGCTCTCCATGCTGGTGATCGTGTTGGTAAGTCTTGGTCAAAACAAAGGTGCAGATGATCCAAAGGGTATCCTTATTTCCAGAAAGACCTTTGCGACCAGTCCTAAATTCAATATTGGGGCGTTTGCGGTCATGGTCATTACGGCAGCTATTTATGCCCTGTTCTGGAATTAAATGAGCGTCCTGAAATTTGAAAAACAGCCTAATTATCCTGAGTCGCAGCCTTTATTTTGAGTTAATTGTTAAATGGAATATAAACTCCTGCATTCCCCGAAAACATTAACCTCATCGGCTTTTTGATTCGTAGGAGTTTCCGTATCTTGCGTCTTCTTTGCAAGGTAGAATGAGAAGGATCTGGGGATTATTTATTTTAATTGTACTTCACGCGGCCTGCGAACAGGAAA
>NZ_CEYNTP010000293.1:0-3082 GCF_982873095.1 Lentiprolixibacter sp.
GATTTTTATCAGCAAAGTTGTTTTGAAAAGGGTACCGATGTTAGCGGATTTTTGCCACAGGGAACTGACACATGTCATTGTAGATGCCCTGCTTCCTTTACACATTTGTGGGGTGGGAGGCATGTATGTAGTCGGGCAAATCCCAACGCAACCAAGGAAGGTATGAGTGATTTGACATTTTTGATCCTGGGAATATTCGGACTTTGGGTAGGGACCGAGTTTGCTATTAACAGTGCGGTTCGTATCGGTAGGTATTTCAGGCTCTCTGAACTTTTTATCGGCCTGACCTTTATGGCTTTTGGAACGGATTTACCCGAGTTAATGGTAGCTATAGAAGGATCGATCTATAACCTGAAAGGGGCTGATGTTTCAGGTGTCATTACGGGCAATGCAATAGGCAGTTCTATTTGTCAGATCAGCATAGTTGTTGGGGTAATCGCCTTATTTTATTTTGTTACCGTAGGCAAGATCCAGATGCGACAATTGGCGGTGGAACTTATCGGTTCCATTATACTGCTTTCCCTGGTGGCTTTTGATTTTGTTATTACCTGGAACGACGGTGCCTTGCTGCTTATCGCCTTCCTGATGTATATCTATACTTTATTCCAGAGGGAACGAAGAAGGAGGAAAAAAGAGGAGGAGGTACGGGAAAAGCTCCGGCCGGGTATCTGGTTCCATTTTGTTTTTCTGGCCGGAAGCCTGGCTATTGTTATCATGAGTTCCAGTGTGGTACTGGAACAGGCCATGGTTATCGCTGAAGCATGGGATATTGGTCAGACCTTTATCGGTTCCATACTCATTGGCCTGGGAACCAGCCTTCCGGAACTTGCCCTCTCCCTGAATGCCATTGCCAAGGGGCAGACCAGCCTGTCTGTGGGGAACATTGTGGGCAGCAATATATTTGACCTTCTGGTACCCCTGGGTGTGGGATCTTTGATTTCTGAGATTGAGGTGGATGTGAGCATCCTTCAGTTTGACCTGCCCGTGCTGTTTATCTGCAGTGTTATTTTTATTTGGTTCCTGATGCGTAAAAAGGGTATTCAAAGGCAGGAGGGACTTGTCCTGGTGATCCTCTACCTGGCCTATGCCTTTGGTAAAAATTTCCTCAACTAAGATGGTGGCTTTTCTCAATTTGAAACGAATTTGTTCTATCTTTCTTACTTGGCTTATGACTAGATATTTTTTCCTGTCTTTCTTGTCTTTTCTGCTTTTCCTTCCGGTCATGGCCCAGGAAACAGAAAGACCATCCCTGGCAGTCGGACAAATAACCGAAGCTATTCAGATTGACGGGGTACTCAACGAATCCGACTGGAAAAAGGCTCCTGTGCTTAGCAACTTCCTGACTACTGTACCCGAGGAAAAAGGCAAACCCTCTGCCAGCACCGAGGTAAGGGTGCTGGTTGATGAACGGAACATAATTATCGGAATAGACTGTAAGGATCAAAGGATTGAAGATATAGTACGTTTTTCCAAATTACGAGATGCGGATATTAGGGAGGAAGACCACGTCAAGGTGGTCCTGGATACGTTTCTTGATGGACAATCGGGCTACATACTGGCCGTCAACGCCCATGCCGCCCGTTATGATGCCCTGGTGTCTAACCGTGGGGAGTCTGAGAATGAGGATTGGGATGCGATCTGGAATGCAAGGGTAGCACTGTACGAGACTGGATGGACAGTCGAAATAATTCTACCTATACAGAGTATTTATTTCAATAAGAACATCGATCAGTGGGGGTTTAATGTTGAACGGAGAATTCAAAGGAATCAGGAAACCATCCGATGGGCCAATGTGCAGCGCGACCAGTTTTTTGGTCAGACCAGCAGGGCGGGATTACTTACTAACCTACCCAAATTCAGTTATGGGCTTGGACTAAACGTAAGGCCCTCCTTAGTGGGATCCCTCAACAAGGACGGCGCAGGTGCACCAACAAACACGAATTTCGAAACAAGCCTGGATGCCAGTCAGCGGCTAGGTCCTAACTTACTGGCTACACTGACGGTGAATACCGATTTTGCTGAGACGGAAGTGGATACCCGCCAAACAAATCTGACTCGTTTTCCATTATTCTTTCCTGAAAAACGTACATTTTTCCTTGAAGGATCCGATATATTTGAGTTTGGTTTCGGTACAGGCCGGAGTACAGTGCTTCCCTTTTTTAGTCGAAGGATCGGGCTTTTTGGCGCTAATCAGGTTCCCATAATTGCAGGAGGCAAGATAAACGGAAGGATTGGCAAGACCGCTATTGGCGGACTGGGCATTCGTACCAATTCCTTTGATTCAGATGGGCAACCCTATGATGCTACCAACATGGGGGTTATGCGGGTACGGCATAACGTTCTGGGCGAAAGCTCCATAGGAATGATCTCTACCTTCGGAGATCCATTGGGAAGGGAAGGGAGCTGGATGTCCGGTTTCGATTTTACTTATCAGACGACCCGTTTTGGGGGCGATAAGAATTTCATTGCCGGGGCCTGGGGACTTTATACCGAGAGGGAGGACCTTACGGAAGACCGGTCTGCTTTTGGTTTTAAAATTGATTACCCCAATGACAAATGGGATCTCTCCCTTACTTATGCAAGGATAGGAGAACAATTTGATCCCTCCCTGGGATTTGTCCCGAGAAAGGGGATAAGCAATACAAGGATTGGAGCTGTGTATGCCCCCAGACCTAAATGGCCTTTGGTGCGGCAAATGTTTCACCAGTTCTTCATCACCTATATCAAAAATATTCAGGGCGATTGGCAGTCGTATAGTGTTTTTACCGCGCCCATCAACTGGAGGTTAGAAAGTGGGGATCGTATTGAAGCCAACATCAGGCCGGTAGGGGAGAATATTATTGAACCTTTTGAAATTGCTGATAACGTTATCATACCAGTAGGGAAATACAATTTTATGAGGTACCGCCTGGAAGCGGAATTTGCGGCGAAAAGGCGTTTGAACGGACAGGCGACCTGGTGGTTTGGGTCCTTTTATGAGGGAACCCTGGATGAATTTCAACTTGAGTTAAATTGGATCCCTACCTCCTTGCTCGCCTTTGAGTTTAGTGGTCAGAGAAACGTTGCCAGACTTCCTTTTGGG
>NZ_CEYNTP010000294.1:0-3061 GCF_982873095.1 Lentiprolixibacter sp.
CGCCGAGCCGAAGTTCGACGGCCTCTCGGTCGAGCTGATCTACGAGCGGGGGACGTTCACCCGCGGCGCGACCCGCGGCGACGGGACGACCGGCGAGGACGTGACGCTCAACCTCCGCACGATCCGCTCGCTGCCCCTCCACCTGACAGGTCTCAATATCAACGATGTCGATGCGGTATCCGAAGCCGCGGCCACCTTCTTCGGTTTGAGCTACGCTGGCGGTCAGATTGCCACCTGTGCCCAGATTGCCTTCTGCATCCAGGATGATAAGTCCGTGTGCAATCGTCCCCAGGGCATAGCTGCCATCACTGAGGGCAAGACCCGAATACACACTTATTTCCTCAAATAGGCCCTCGGAGGGAGTAGCCCACTTAGCCAGAATGCCCTCCTGTTCCCTGTAAAAACCGTTGTGTCTTGTTAGCACATGAAGGATTCCGTTTTTGCTAAAGACGGAGGCCACCTCATCTTGCTGGACTACCTTATTTTTAAAAACAAGTACCTCCTTCCCATTTTCGATCTTAAATAACCCCTCCCCTATCTTTTGGTAATATATCCCCTTATCTACGGAGAACATCTTTGGCAGGTTACTTGCATATGCGAGGATATTTACGGTATGTTCCTTGATGTCATAGGCGTAGATCCGTTTGAGGGATTGAAAGAGGATGTAGTTATCTACATTGAGAATGATCCAGAATTCTTCATCTTCCTCTAGTTGGGATCGAATGGTTTCGGAGAGGCTTGTATAGTTCAGGACGCCAAATTCATCTGCCTCCCAAAACCCAAATTCCATATAATATCCACTATAAATTCGCTCACCAACGACCTTGGCAGAACGCATAATGGTCTCGTTAGGAGAAGTGTATAGCGTCCAGGCTGCCCCGTTATATGCCAGTAGCCCCTTATTATTGGCGATAAAGACTTCTTTGCCTGCGGATTGGGAAATGGCCCAATTCTGGTTTTCTGCCTCGTAATCTGAAGGAGCAAAGTTTTGTACAGGAGGTAATTCCTGTCCTGATATGGTTATTCCCAGGAAAAGGGCAAATAAAAGGAAGAGGTACTTAACAACTTTCATAGCACATGATAACAGATGACGTCCTATACCTGTTCTCAAGATGGGAAATTAAGGAAAATCAGAGAAACCCTCATAAAATAGACGGTTCCTAACACCATTATTAGGTTAACGGTACCCGTACTGTAACTGCCCTGTCTAAATTTCAAAAGTTAGTCCCAGGCTTAAATCGGATGAATATTCGCTATTTCCTGCAGGGGTGGTGCTGTTTAGGAAATAGTTAAACAAGCCAGAGAATTTGAGCTTTTTGGTGATAGGCACCTCTGTTTTTAGTTGTTGTAGGATCCTGTAATTGCCAAATTCCCGATAAAGCGGTTGAAAATACAGGGTGTTAGTGAGGTCGAGTTTGCCCTCTGCGAGTCGAACAGAAAGTGACAGATACGAACTATTGCGGTGATTGTAGAAGGTGAGGTTGAAGGCGTCGCTTTCCTCCACCTCATACATATAAGAATTTCCCAGATAGGCCTTCACATTTAGTGTGGAAATAAATTTGAGGCGGATTCCTGCGCCTGCAAGGTTCCTGGCGTTGATGGATAAAAGCTCATTATTCTGGCTTTGCAAAAAGCCTTCTATTCTCCAAAGCTCAGAAAGTTTCTGGTTATAACGCAGGTGGAAAAACCAGGAGTTCCGAAAGTCCTGGGCCTGGCTTCGGGCCAGGTTAACATTGCCTATAAAGTAAAGAATGCTATTAAAATCTTTTGTTTTCCACTGGGTCGCAAGACTGCTCCCAACTTGCAACAGGTAAGCCCCGTCATTATCGGAATAGCTAAAAAGAAGATCGGATTTTAGCACAAAGCGAATGGTATCGGTCTGCATGCGCCGGGATTCTATATTGACCAATTGCGCTTGAAGCGTTCCCTGTGATAAAAAGCATAGGAAAAAAAGGACTAAAATTCTGGATTTCAAAATGGGTTGGCTTTCCTGTTGGAATTAAAGATATTATTTTCTGTCAAAATGTATTGGGCTCATTCTTTTCTTTCGGATTTACCTGCTTAAAGAGTAACATAAGTTACCCTAACGTTATTAATTATCTGAATATGACATTTGTCATTAAAATCACCCCTAATTGGAACTAATTTCGAATTCGATTTGCCTACGGGCGTAATAGCAACTTCCATGGAAACAGTAACACAGGTAAAACAACGAGTTTTTAAATTCGGGAACAAAAAAGCAGACGGAAACGGAACCATGCGTAATCTCCTCGGGGGAAAAGGCGCGAATTTGGCTGAAATGAGTGCCATAGGCGTACCTGTTCCACCAGGGTTTACCATTACTACCGAAGTATGTACAGAATACAACGAACTTGGCAAGGATAAAGTAGTAGAGTACCTCAAGGAGGAGGTCACTGAAGCCGTGCGGGAGATTGAAATGCAGATGGGCACCAAATGGGGAGATAATAACAACCCCTTGCTCCTCTCAGTACGATCCGGGGCACGGGTTTCCATGCCCGGTATGATGGATACGGTACTGAACCTCGGTCTAAACGATGAAGCTGTCCTTGGTTTGGCCAAACAAACCGGTAACGAGCGCTTCGCCTGGGATTCCTACAGGCGCTTAATTCAGATGTATGCCAGCGTGGTCATGGGCATGAAGCCTGAATCCAAGGATGATATCGATCCCTTTGAAGAAGTTATTGAACATCTAAAGGAAAAACGGCATATAGAACTGGATACCCAATTCACCGTGCAGGACCTCCAGGACCTGGTGTATGACTTCAAGGATATTATTAGAAAACGCACAGGCGAGGAGTTTCCATCAGATCCATGGGAACAACTATGGGGTGCGGCCTTAGCCGTATTCGACAGCTGGAATGGTGCAAGGGCGGTATATTACCGTAAGATTCATGGCTACCCGCCCGACTGGGGTACTGCAGTGAATGTACAGGCCATGGTATTTGGTAATATGGGGGACGATTCCGCAACAGGCGTGTGCTTTACACGGGATTCTGGTAGCGGGGAAAATGTCTTTAATGGAGAATACCTCATCAATGCC
>NZ_CEYNTP010000295.1:0-3033 GCF_982873095.1 Lentiprolixibacter sp.
AAGAACGCGAGTGATTATGCCGGTACATATGTGCGGTTCCATGGCTGACCTCAAGGCACTTAAAGATATCGCCGATACCCATAAGCTGCTGCTGGTTGAGGATGCCTGTCAGGCCATTGGCGGGAGTTATGCTGGCCAACCCCTGGGCAGTTACGGGGACCTGGGATGTTTTTCCTTCGATTATGTAAAAACCATCACCTGCGGGGAAGGTGGGGCCCTGATCACCAATAACGAGGCCTTTTACCAGAATGCAGATCACTATTCGGACCATGGGCATGACCATAAGGGTACAGACAGAGGGGCTGAAACCCATCCCTTTCTCGGCTACAATTACCGAATTTCCGAACTGAATGCTGCTGTTGGGGTAGCCCAATTGAGAAGGCTTGACGAATTTTTGGGCATTCAGGAAAGAAATTACAGAATTATAGAAGAGGCTCTTCAGGATATTCCGGGGCTACAGCTTAGAAGGGTCCCCGATACCGGTGTACAGAACTATTCCTTTTTTAATTTTTTCATGCCTTCTGAGGAATTGGCCAGAAAGGCCCATAGGGCTATGTTGGAGGCGGGTATAGATGGTTGCTTCTACTGGTATGACAATAACTGGCATTACCACAGGGAGTGGGAGCATTTAAAAAATCTGGATTCCCTTGGGAAACTCAATCAGGAAGTCCGCGATCAGTTGCCCAATTACCACAACCGGGATTTTTCCCGTTCGGACCACTGGATGGGTCGGGCTATTTCGGTTTTGGTTAAAATAGGTTGGACCACTGAAGAAGTTGAAAGCCGCGCTGTAAGAATGCAGCAGGTTTTGACAGCTTTATAGGGATCATTCCAGGGTTTAGTACGGTACGTACTCTACGATTTCCAGACCGTATCCCACAATTCCCACCCGCTTCGCTTGTTCGGAATTCGTCATTAACCGCATCTTACTGATGTCCAGGTCGTGCAGGATTTGCGCACCAATCCCGAAATCACGGGTGTCCATTTCTATCTTAGGGGCCTTCTGAATACCCATTTTCTGATTTTCTTGTAAGCCTTTAATCCGCTTAAGCAAATTAAACGACTGGCTTTGCTGGTTGATAAAGACGATGGCCCCGGCTCCCTCTTCGTTGAGCACCCGGAACATATCGTCTAATTTCTTATCCACATTGTGGGTAAGCGTGCCGAGGATATCATTATTTACGAGGGTGGAATTGATCCTGGTCAACACAGGATCGTTTAATTTCCAGTTTCCTTTGGTGAGGGCCAGGTGTACCTGGTCATTTGTGGTTTGCTGATAGGCGTGCAGGGTGTAGCGCCCAAAGCGGGTATCCACATCAAAGGATTCCCTTTTTACGATCAGGCTGTCATGGCGCATACGATAGGCCACCAGGTCTTCAATAGACACTAATTTTAAGTCGAACTTTTTGGCCACCTCTATGAGATGTGGTAGTCGGGCCATGGTGCCGTCTTCATTCAGGATTTCTACCAATATTCCTGCAGGGGCCAGACCGGCTAAGCGGGCAAAATCCACAGCGGCTTCGGTGTGGCCGGTTCGCCTCAATACTCCGCCATTCTTTGCTTTAAGAGGAAATATGTGCCCGGGTCGTCCCAGTTGTTCCGGCCGAGTATCCGGCTTAACCAGGGCCTGGATGGTCTTGGCTCTGTCTTGCACCGAAATCCCTGTGGTACAACCGTTCCCAATGAGGTCTACTGAAACGGTAAACTGGGTGTGGTGCAATACAGTATTGTTTTCCACCATCATAGTAAGGTCCAGTTCCCGGCACCGCTCCTCGGTCAGGGGAGCACAAATCAGGCCACGGCCATGCTTGGCCATGAAGTTGATCATT
This sequence comes from Lentiprolixibacter sp., assembly GCF_982873095.1. Classification (NCBI taxonomy): domain Bacteria; kingdom Pseudomonadati; phylum Bacteroidota; class Flavobacteriia; order Flavobacteriales; family Flavobacteriaceae; genus Lentiprolixibacter; species Lentiprolixibacter sp. The sequence goes on from NZ_CEYNTP010000295.1 coordinate 1,830, forward strand.
TCCGGGGTAACCTTTTCCGCAGCAGCAATAAAATCGCCTTCGTTTTCCCTGTTTTCATCATCTACCACGATGATCACCTTGCCCTGCTTTATATCTGCAATGGCCTCTTCGATGGTGTTTAACTGAATTTTAGCTTCTTTGCTCACAATCATTTTGAAATTCTCAGCTTGATCCCTTTGAAAAAGTTCTTGATGCGTTCTGTGAAATGCCCGAAATCCATCAATCCCCTGTCGGCGGTAGCCCGTTGGGTCAAAAAGACCCCCAAAGGTAACATTATTAGGGTAGATAGCCATGCCCCGAAAATGGGATGTATGTTGCCTTCCTTTGCATAGTTGCCTGCAAATACGCCAATGAAATAATAGCCTAAAAAGAGGATAATGGCGATGACCATAGGCAATCCGATGCCTCCTTTCCTGATAATGGCCCCAAGGGGTGCCCCTACAAAAAAGAGGATAATACAGGAAAAGGCCAGAGCATATTTTTTATGTAAAGAAAGGATATGCATGTTATAGATCTTGTAGCGCCTCTCCAGTTCTTCTTTTTTCCCGAGCACCGAGCTAAGTATGTTACTGGCCGAGTTATTGGCAGAACTGTATATCTGCTGGTGCTGCCATTCCTTAAAAAGGTCGATAATTTCCCCTTGGTACGGGGCTACAGGCGGTATACTGTCTTGAATTTCGTCAATTTCCGTTACCAGTTCTTCGGGAGTTGCAGGTTCCTCCTCTCCTTCTGCGCTAAGGGTGTCTTTTGGGAAAAGGGGAATAAAGGCCCCCATCCGGGTAGAAATATTTTTCGAAAAGGCCGTAACAATCTTAATGTTATTGTCCCGCAGAGAATCGATGTCTTTGGCCAGACGGTATATATTCTTCATTTTGTCTGTCCGGATATTCCGGTCTTCCTCCAGGTCTTGCTGATCATCTGGCAATTCTATGTTGATAGTATAGGTGTCAAAATCCGCACGGGCGAAAGGGTGTTTTTTCTGATCCTTGCTATTTCGCGGCACCACATCTTCGTAGTAATGCCCGTCTTTCAGCACCAATTGTATAATGTCTGAGCGGTCACTGCTTATCAACTCCCCGGTTTTGGCCTTAATTACGGTGTTGTTCTTTTGGGTATTTGATTTAATGTGGATGATGATGTTTTCGAGGAAACGGTCATTTTCCCCAAACTTCCGGTCTACTTTTATATTACGTCCTTCCAGATC
>NZ_CEYNTP010000296.1:0-3030 GCF_982873095.1 Lentiprolixibacter sp.
GTTGGTGCGATCAGAACTGATATCTGATCCACAGGGCTATATCAAAGTCAAAGTTATCCGAGAAATCATCATAACCCACCAGGCCAATTTCCGGACGAAAATCGAGGGACAGCAGCAGCGGGATGTCAAAATTGTATTCCACACCGATATTCCCTGCTCCGAATATGAAGAGGCCGCCATCAAGCTCTGTATTGGGCACAGCGTCAAAATCAACGCTTCCAAGTCCGCCACCTACACCGTAATACCAGTTGAAGTTACCATCCAATACATGGATCCACTGGTAAACCGCTGCGAGTTTAAAGGCGTCGTAGTTCCTGTTGTCTCTCCATCCCAGATTAAGTTCGAGACGGTTGTACCGCGCTATTGATTTCTGATAGGAAATTTCGGCACCAAAACCGTCGCTATCGCCTAACCTAAGGCCTAAAGCATGTTCTGAGATGTCCTGAGCACTTGCCGTAATTCCGATGAAACAGAAAATTACGGGAATAATTTTTAGAATTTTCATAGGTGTTATTGTTTACGTTTTATTCTAAGCCTTCTGGCCATAATACAGTCAATAAAAACTTAAATTAGCATGCAAAATTGTATTGGGTTGCAAAAAAACTTATTCACAAAGGTAGCTAAAGCTATGCAAGGTTCTATCCATTGGGACAAACTCACCCGAACCTTGTACGCTACAGATGCTTCAGTCTACAGGATGCTTCCGTCTGCAGTAGCCTATCCCAAATCGGTCGCAGACATTCAACTATTGGTGCGCTTTGCCGCGGAACATCAGCTTGGTTTGATACCACGCACTGCCGGTACTTCCCTTGCAGGTCAGTGTGTGGGGCAGGGGATTGTTGTGGATGTTTCCCGGCATATGACACGCATCCTGGAGCTGGACCTGGAGAAAAAACAGGTCCGGGTGGAACCCGGGGTGATACGGGACGAACTCAACCAGTACCTTTCTGAACATGGGCTTTTCTTTGGACCCAACACCTCTACTTCCAACCGCTGTATGATGGGCGGCATGGTTGGCAACAACTCGAGTGGAACTACTTCCATCCAATATGGCGTGACGCGGGACAAGGTCATGGCGCTAAAAACGGTTTTGGCAGATGGCAGCGAAGCTGAGTTTAAATCCCTCACGTCCTCAGAATTTATGGAGAGGTCCAGGGAAAAATCCCTTGAGGGAAGTATATACAGACATATCCATGAGGAACTCATCAACAAAGAGAACCAAGAAGAGATCCGGAAAAATTTCCCAAAACCTGCAATACACCGCAGAAACACGGGTTACGCGATAGATAAACTCCTGAAAAGCGAGTTGTTTGGAGGTACGGAGCAAGAGATCAACCTTTGTGAACTGCTTTGCGGCAGTGAAGGCACGCTGGCCATGACCACAGAAATCACCCTTCAGCTAGACGATGTACCTCCGTCCTTATCGGCTATGGTAGTCACCCATTACGCTACACTGGAAAGCTGCCTGGCCGATGTGGCACCGGTCATGGAACACAGCTTGCATATGTGTGAAATGATGGACAAAGTGATCCTGGACTGTACTAAAAATAACAGGCAACAACAGGCCAATAGATTTTTTGTGGAAGGCGACCCGAAGGCACTGCTGATGTTACAGGTTTGCGATGAAACGGAGTCCGGCCTTGCACAGCAGCTTAAAGCCTTACAGGACACTATAGAAAGATCAGGGCACAGTTATGCCAGCCCGGTGTTGTATGGGAAGGATATCAATAAGGCCATAGAACTGAGAAAAGCCGGCCTTGGACTGCTTGGAAATATGGTGGGCGACCGTAAAGCAGTAGCCTGTATTGAAGACACCGCGGTTGCCCTGGAAGACTTAAAGGATTTTATAGGGGAATTCACCTCTATCATGGCGGGTTACGGACAGGAAGCGGTCTATTACGCCCATGCAGGGGCCGGAGAATTGCACCTGAGACCTATATTGGACCTCAAAAAGTCTGAGGACGTCTCTCTGTTCCGGGCCATCACGACAGATGTGGCGCATCTCACCAAGAAATATCAGGGTTCTTTCAGCGGCGAACATGGAGATGGCATCGTAAGGGCTGAATTCATCCCCATGATGATCGGGGAATCCAACTATTCACTCCTCAGGAGAATTAAAGGATATTTTGATCCCGGAAATATCTTCAACCCCGGTACAATCGTGGAGGCGTACCCTATGGACAAGTCCCTGCGCTATGAAGTAGACCGTAAAGAACCCGATATCCGTACGTTTTTGGACTTTTCTGATACTGAGGGAATACTCAGGGCGGCAGAACAATGCAATGGAAGTGGGGACTGTCGAAAAACCCACAAAGCAGCAGGCACCATGTGCCCAAGTTATCAGGCTACCAGGGATGAAAAAGATACCACACGTGCCAGGGCCAATACCCTACGGGAAATGCTTACCACAAACACCCAAACCAATCGGTTTAACTCAGAAGAGCTCAGGAAAGTGTTTGACCTTTGTCTCAGCTGTAAGGCCTGTGGCAATGAATGTCCCAGCAATGTGGACATCGCCACCATGAAGGCAGAATTCCTGTATCAATATCAGGAAACCCATGGGTATTCCTTAAGAAGTCGCTTATTTGCCTATAATTACTCCTTCAACAAATGGGGGAGCTACCTGCCGGGAATCACCAACTGGATATTTGCCAACCGGGTTACGGGTACCCTCATAAAAAAAATCAGCGGGATTGCCCAAGAACGCAGCCTGCCTAAAGTGTCAACTAATAATTTAAGTAAGTATTTACAAAGTATTGTAAAAAAAGATGCTAGAAAGGGAAATGTAATCTTATATATTGATGAGTTTACCGAAGTACTAGACACCGAGATAGGAAGGGATGCCATAGCCTTATTGAGTGGCCTGGGATATGCTGTACAGTTGTATTTTGGTGAAAGTGGACGGGCCCACTTGTCCAAAGGCTTCCTGAAATCGGCAAGGCGGTTGGCGGCAAAGCACCTGGAAGCACTAGGTCCTTTGCTTGCCGAAGGTACTCCCGTAGTTGGCATCGAACCGTCTGCCATCTTAAG
>NZ_CEYNTP010000297.1:0-3019 GCF_982873095.1 Lentiprolixibacter sp.
CGTGTGCAATGGCCGAAGTCAGAAGCAAGGCAATTATCGTACTCAGAAGCTTGTGCATAGGGGAAATTTTAATCCTTCAAGCTAACTTTTCCGATTAAAATGTAGTAATAATAGTTGTGTAACCGTAAGAAAAGTATGTATAAGTTGAAAATATTGAGGTATTAACTATTTGAAAATATGAATATTAACTCATTGCGTTTTTCCTACAGCAAGTCCCTTATAATCACAAAATAACCCCTGGGTATATAATCCTGCCTATCGTTCCAGGTACAGATAACCCTGATAACTGAGTTCAAGGTCATACAGGTCTGCGGTGTAGTAGTATATCCCGGTCGGCAGGCCCTTATCTGGATTGATGACCCAACTGCCCGTATTAGCAAATCCCCTAAATTCATTACGGTAATTTTCCTGTTCAAAAACCCGAATGCCATTGCGGTCGAAAATTTGTAGCAGATTATTGGGGCTTAGTTCCAATTCGGGGATGATAAGAACATCGTTTATCCCATCATTGTTCGGGCTCAGCCAGTAGTTGTCCAGGACCAGCAGTTCTGAAGGTTCTGCCAGGCTTCCAAAGGTTATGGCTGCATAATCATCCGGAACAAAAGCTGCTGAGCTTATGGTTCCCGTATTCAAATCCCCGTTCACAGAAGTACTGCCCAGTGAAATCCACTGTCTTTGGGCTATGTTCCACCCTACCAGGGTAATAAAGTTGAGGTCAGGAGCAATGGCAGCCATATTACTGCGCACATTCCAGCTTAAGGTAACTGTACCTAAAGTATTTCCCTCCAATTTCCAGAACTCCTGCTGGCTGATATTGGCGAGCGTTTCGGTCCGTATGGCAGTATTAAATCCATTTGTGTCGGGATTCTCGAAAAAATAGGCACATTTGGCAAATTCAATCCCCCCGGAAGCGTTGAGTCGCAAGCTGCGTAATTGCTGTTGGTCTCCTACGGGAAAGGTGAAAGTAGAAGCCCCGGAGTAGGCTGCATAACCATCTACCTTGGAGAGATCACTCTGGCCAGAATAAAAACTGTTGGGTGCAAAATCCAGATAGGCATCGGCGCTTATTCTTGAAGTTTGAAAGTCGCCCTCCACAAAGTTGGCGTTGTTCTCAACAGCCATTGAGGTACTGAGAAAAACCCCCTGTGGATTTACGATTTCCATATCGAAGAATATCGGTGCAAAGGCCCCTGAGACCTCAAGGTTCTGCCCTCCGTAAAATCCGGCCAGGCCAAGATTTTCTGAGAAGGAAGAATCGTTGATCAGGTTGGTGTGAACCCCCAGGTTGCCCCCTTCGTGGATCCGGATATTTCCCGCATTGTACAAGGCTGTTTGTGCCATGCCAAACGGGGCACAAAAAACCACAATAAGGATGAGAAGTATCCTCATGACACTAGAAATCTAAGACAGTGAAATACCAGGTTGTATCTGCAGGAGCTCCTGCAGCATTATAAATAGAAACAAGAAATGAATCATTTAACTGAACGGATACCTGAGCTCTAAAATCCCCGTTGGCCGTTGTTAATTGTATGATATAATCCGCTGTAGGCCTCGGATTGTCTAGAATTACGTTGTATACACCGGTAGTAACAGGAAGCACATTAGCACCCCTTGTCCTGACAGGTACACTTGCATTTACTTTTCCCATGGCAAGCACATCTGGATTGGCCCAAATGACCTCATTCAGGATCTGATTGGGGACTGCAGAAGGTATCAACCGGTTCGGAGGAGTAGAACTTTCCTGAATATGGGCATTACCATTTACGGAACTCGGGCCGTAATCATCCCGGGTTAGCGACTGGTCCACAATATTCAATCCCGTAATTTCATCTACCTCAACATTTATTTGACCGCCGTTCCGGGTAAGGGCTATGGTGGTATCCGCATTGACAATAGCGTCGTTGGTCAGTTCAAAGGCCGATGCCTCACAGAGATTTATCCAGCTGCTACCGTCATAATAATGAATACACTGAACATCCGTATTGTAAACCAATGCCCCCGGTAGTGGGCTCAGACTATTCATTTGCGCAGTGCTCAGTCTTGTGATCACCAGGGCCCTGTTGCTGCTTTCCAGTTCCAGTACAGAGCCGGCGTCCAGGCTTTGTGGATTGTCGCCTATTTTGATCTGACCCAGCATGGCCTGAATAGCGCACAAAGCCAGTCCGGTGAGAAGCAATTTCATTTTCATAATGGGCCTAATTAAACCAGCCAATAGTGAACAACAAAAATAGGATTATAAACGATCCCTGAACACTTTCCACCCCGAAATACATAATAATAGGATGAATGGATTTCTAAAATCCATACATAGGGTGAGATGCGATGAATTTTTAGTTAGAAATTATAGGGAAACACCTTTTTTTGCTTCCCTGCACCTAATTAACATAAGTTTAAACCGTATAAATTTTTTTATCCCCGCTACTTGTCCGTATTTTAGGGGATGATGCAAAACGCACGATTAAATATCCGCTCATACCTGTTGCTTTTTTCGTTGGCAATAGTTTTCGCGTTTGGTGCCGTTGCCCAGGATGACGGTCGAAGAATCCTAAGGGGAAAGGTGTTGTACCGGAACAGCAATGTGGTGAATGAGAACGTCATTAATACTACCGCTGAAAGAGCCACTATTACTAATAAAAATGGAGAATTTGCCATCCGGGTGAAAGAAGGGGATGAATTGGTTTTTACTTCCGTGAATTACCAGATCGAGATCGTGGAGATAACTCCTGAAATCCTGGAACGGAATAGATTGGTAGTCGAAGTGAATGAAAAAGTAACCGAACTGGATGAGGTGGTCGTGAGCCCTGAAAACCAGAAGCGATTCCTGGAACTTAAAAATGAGGAATTTAAAGGGTATGAGTACGAAACAGATCCCACATCAGAAGTGGTGAATATCGCTGAAGACCCTACGGTAAGGGGGATGCAGGACGGGATAAACTTTGTCAACATTTTTAAAGCTCTTTTTATGTCTAAACAGGAGCAAACGGAAGAAAGAGCACCCCTGAAGGTAAGCGAAGTGCTC
>NZ_CEYNTP010000298.1:0-3005 GCF_982873095.1 Lentiprolixibacter sp.
TGTAGATATCACGCCTGATGGACGGAGATAACATGCGTGTGGCCAGGGCAAAGGAAGTGCTGTAAGACTCGGTAACCACCTTACTGCATTCGTAGGACACGCCATCAAAAATAGCCTTCATGGGTTAAGGTTTCAATTTAGTTTTTCCATAAGGTCAGAGACCAGCTTTCCAGAGATCAACGAAGGTGGTACCCCAGGGCCAGGTACAGTCAGTTGACCGGTAAAAAATAAAGCCTCAACTTTTTTACTTTTCAGGCCAGGCCGCAAAAAGGCAGTCTGGGACAGTGTATTGGCCATTCCGTATGCATTTCCTTTATAGGAATTATACTGTTCCTTAAAGTCGTTCACACAGAAGGTATTTTTAAATATAATATTATTTCTGACCTTTTGACCGATACGCGCTTCAAATCTGTTCATGACCAGGTCAAAATATTGTTCCCGTAATTCAGGGGTATCTTCCAGTCCCGGAGCAATAGGTACCAGGAAAAATCCGGTTTCACAGCCCTCTGGGGCCATGGAAGGATCGGAAACGGATGGGAAATTGGCATAAAAGAGCGGATTTGTTGGCCAGCTTGGGGTATCGTAGATCTCCTCAGCATGGCGGTCAAAATCCGTATCAAAAAACAGGTTGTGATGCTCCAGCCGGTCCAGCTTTTTGTCAAATCCAAGATAGAACAACAAGGAGGAAGGGGCGAAAGTCTTCTTCTCCCAATAGGCTTCCGTGTATTGGCGGTATTGCGGATCCAGAAGGCTCTCTGAATGCACATAGTCTGCACCGCTAAGCACATAATCTGCGTGGATGTCCTCTCCATTTACAGTAATCCCAACCGCTTTGCCATTTTCAACCCTGATCTTTTCCACAGTAGCATTGGTTTGGATATGTACTCCGAGTTCCAGGGCGAGTTGTTGCATCCCTTCGATGATCTTGTACATCCCGCCTTTGGGATGCCAGGTGCCCAATCCAAAATCAGCAAAGTTCATAAAACTGTAGAATGCGGGTGTTTTACTGGGTTTGGCCCCCAGGAAAAGCACTGGAAATTCCAGGGTGGAGACCAGCTTAGGGTTTTTGAAGTTTTTTCGGACTTCCTGACTTATGTTTTTAAAGAACTGGTCTACCCGGGTTACGGTGTCTTTGGTAACCAGTTCAAACGGAGATCTGCCAGGTCGGTAAACGATCTCATTTATGGCGATATCGTAATTGCGCTGTGCCTTGGCAATGAATTTTTTCAGGGGTACGGAACTGCCCTTTTCTATACGCTCAAATTCCTGGCAGATTTTTTCCATACTGTCGCCAATGGTAATCTGGTCATCTGCAAAAAAGATCTTATAGGCGGGATCCAGGCGTTCCAGTTCGTAGTAGTCCGATGTATTTTTTCCGAAATCAGCAAAAAAACGGTCAAAAATATCAGGCATCCAATACCAGCTGGGGCCGATATCGAAGGTAAACCCTTCGGCTACAAGTTGCCTGGCCCTACCGCCAACAGTGTCGTTCTTCTCAAAAATGGATACCTCGAATCCCTGCTTGGCCAGATAACAGGAGGCTGACAATGCCGAAAAGCCGGAACCGATAACTGCTACACTCTTTTTCATTTTCATATGGGTTAGGCGTCAGGAACTAATTTACAGGAATGTGGTCAATTGCTCCACAGATTGGAAAGTTTTTATCTGAGGGGGTAATTTTTCGGTTTTGACGTACTGGGTTTGCCTGCCAAGGACCCACAAATGGGATTTACCGTCAAAGTTCACCACTTCGTTGAAGTCTTTTATGTATTGTTCCATCCGGTCCTTTGTAGGTACCACGGTAAAATAGGACAGAAAATGCAGGTTCGTATAGTATTTTTTAAGGTCTACCAGGTTTTCCAGCGGCATGGTCTGCCCCAGGTATACCGTTTTATAACCTCTCAGAATGATCTCGTAATTAATGAACAACAACCCGATTTCATGGATCTCATTTTCAGGGAGGAACAGAACAAAGACCTTGTCTTTTTTAGAAGGTTCTATAGTCTGAATCTTCTCTGTGCTTGTGTAGATCTTTTGTTTGATCAGGTTGGTAATAAAGTGTTCATGGGCCGGACTGATGGTATCCGTTTGCCACAGTAAGCCCAATTCGTTTAGTAGTGGGATAAAAACTTCCCAGAATATATCCCTGAAAGACCGGTCTACCAGGAGGTTGTTGTAGGTTCGCTGGAACATGGCCAGGTCAAAATTGATCATGGACAACTTAAAGGCGTTAAGCGCATGACTTTTGGTGCTGTTTTTGGCCACCAGTTCGCGTACTACCTGTGGGATTTCTTCTTCAGGGATTTTAGCGATCTTCGAAATCTTGTACCCGTTGTTGTAGAGCAGGGTAACATTAAGGAGTTTCTGCAGGCTTGCCAGACTATAGGTCCGGATGTTGGTGCTGGTACGCTCGGGGGACAATAAATTATACCGTTTTTCCCAGATCCGTATGGTGTGTGCCTTGATCCCGGATAAATTCTCAAGATCACGTATGCTGAAGGACTTCTTAACGTTGTTCATCGTTTTCAATTAAAAAGTTAAACAAAGTTATCAATTTTTAAAGGAAGTTTCTAATAAATACGTTAAATTTTGTATCATTTATAAGTCTTATCCCTATATGTTTATCGATTCCTGATTTCTCCTTCAATTGTGTTCAGTTAAATGGATATCTTTAGTCATCCCATTGCGACCCAAATGAATATTGAGTGGGATATAATATAGATTCACAAGCCAGGAAAGCCATTAACCCATAAATTATGTTTAAAAAGACGATATTTCTACTTACCCTTTTGGCCATCCTGTCCTGCAGGGAAAAAAAGGAGGCGCCATCTGCTCCTGAAAGCGTAACCAGAGAAATTGCCCGATCAGAAAAGCAAGATTGGATACCATTAATGGACGCCAGCTCATGGAGGGGGTATAACCAGGAAAGTTTACCTGATAACTGGTCGATTCGCGACGGGATTATTGAATGCGAACGCGTTGGGGTAGTTGTAGACGCGGTAGTA